>JBBSKE010000012.1:0-19466 GCA_038256595.1 Tepidiformales bacterium
GCCATCTGCGCTAGCGCATCGAGGCGCTGACTCTGGACGGCCTGGTAGTCGAATGACTCATCTGCGTCCGCGAGTTCCGGGGACAGTGCATTGTTCGCCGCGCTCTGCTGCGATGTTTTTGGCCATGGAAGGACCTCGGGGCGGGAGTTGTCGTTTTCTCGGACTCGCACGCGAACCTGCTTCGGGGGATTATCCCAAGCCTAGAAACCATCCCTCACCGTCACCATCGGGGTTTCCCCGTGTGTTGCCGCCCGGTCGACACCTTTTGCGCGATCTTAATAGGCCCACGTCGTCGGGACGGTGACATCGAGGAAAAGCACGTCGCCAGCCTCAACCATCGAGAGCGAAGTCGCGTAGGCGGGCGCGCCCGGCAGGTAGCGCTGCCAAGACCCGCTGGCCGCGTCCCAGCGATAGGCAGCATCGAGCGCCTCGCCCAATGGCTGGAATGCCTCTGTCGCGGGCCGGGCATCGCCGGCGAAGGTCACCAGGTTGAACCCGCTGGTGAGCGGCGAGGCGTGTTGTGGCGGCTGCGTCGGCGTCGCGGTCGGCGTTGGCGGCACCTGCGTGGGCGTCGCTGTCGGCGGGACCGTCGTCGGCGTCGCGGTCGAAGTCGCAGCCGGGACGGTCGGGCTGGCGGGCGAAGTTGTCGGTTCGGCTGTGTTGCCCGAATCGTCGGACTTGCCGAAGTTCACCGTCCAGGCGCCGTTCGAGCGTCCGACTCCAGCGACGACGTATGAACCGTCGAGGATAGCCGCACGGTGGTCAGGCGAGCCCATCCAGGCCTGGACCATTCCCACCGCCGTTGAGCCGACTCCGATGTTTTCGCCCGCGCTCCCGGAGTAGCCGCAGTCTTTCAGACGTTGTGGGAGTTTCCGTCCCAGGGAATCGGTATGACTCAGATTGGGCCATTGGCCGCTGGGGTCCTCCGATTTCCAGGCTGCCGCCCGCGCCAGCGTCGTCGAAACCTTCAACGGTTTCTTCCCGGCGGTGGCGCGCTCGGCGTTCATGAGCGCGAGGACTTCGAGTTCGACGCTATCCATCGCTGCGGTGGCCGGGCTGCAGTTCACCAGCGCGGAGGCGGATTCGCCCGGGGCCTGGAGGGCTGCCGCGAGGAGCACGGCGCCCAGCGGGGCCGCCGTCAGCCATGCGAAGATACGGGTTCGGCCACCAGCGCGGCCGGGGAGTGAGAATTGCATAATGTGACCGTACGACGTCAAGACTCTCGCGCAAGCGGCCGGTCACCATATGGCCACCGTTTTGCCGATAGTTTACGAAGCGGCTCTTCACCCGCTGCCCATCAGGGTTCGGCGGCCGGCAGGGTTCTTTCTCGCGTCCTGCGCTGGCGCCCTCTATCCTCTGGGGAGATGGCCGCTGCACCGAAGAAACCTCCGACCCGCATCATCATCACTCGCCACGGCCAGACCGTGACAAACCGCGAGGGCCGCTTCTGTGGCCATTCCGAGACCGAACTCACGGACCTCGGCCAGCTGCAGGCGCGCGCGCTCGGCAAGCGTCTGGCGGACCACGAACTGAAGGCGGTCTACACCAGCGGGCTGGGCCGTGCCGTGCTCACCGGACACCTCGCGACCGAAGACCGAGGCCTCCCGGTCCATGTAGATCCCGACCTGCGCGAACTGAACTACGGCGAGTGGGAGATGGAGAAGGGCACCGTGGTCGCGCGGCGCTACCCCGAGCAGCACAAGCTGATGCGCGCCGAGGACCCGGCCTGGAACCCCCCGGGTGGCGAGAATATCGGCGTCGTGCGCGAACGTACCTTCGCCGCCCTGCAGCGCATCATCAAGAAGCATCGGAACGAGACCGTCCTCATCGTCACCCATGGCACCGCGATCAACTGCATGCTCTCCGTGGTGATGGGCGTCGCGCCGAGCCACAACTTCCGTTTCGGCATCACGAATTGCTCCTATTCCGAGGTGATCGTGCAGCGAAACGTGCCGATCGTCGTTGTCCTGAACGACACGTCGCATCTCGCCGGGGTGCAATCACCGGCCGAATCGTGACCTTCGCATGATCCCGATTGGCGACAGCCCGCGCCGGCTGACGACGCCCTGGGTCAACTACGCCCTGCTGCTCATCAACATCGTAGTCTTCGTGCGCATGCTCGGCCTTTCGACCGAGTTCGAAGGCACAGCGCGACAGGCTGCTACCGAGATCAACCAACAGTCTGCCGGCATATGCTACGGCTTCGAAACCGCGCCAACCGAGATTGATCGCTTCTATTGCCGCTGGGGTTTCCAGCCGGCGGAGTTCCTCGATACCGTCGCCGGGGACGCGGGCGCGGCTGGCCCGGAGCGTCGGAATATTCTCTTTTCGATCATCTCGTCGATGTTCATCCACGCCGGCCTCCTCCACATCGCCGGGAACATGGTTTTCCTCTGGGTGTTCGGCGATAACATCGAGGACCGGCTCGGACACATCCGCTACCTCCTCTTCTATCTCATCGGAGGCGCGATCGCGACCCTCGTGCAGGCCGCCATCGACCCCGGCAGCGTCGTCCCGGTGGTGGGCGCGAGCGGCGCGGTCGCGGCCGTGCTCGGCTCGTACCTGTTTTTCTTCCCGAAGGCCACGGTCACGGTGGTCGTACCGCTCTTCATCATCCTTATCCCGCTGCCGATTCCCGCAGTCCTCATGATCGGCTTCTGGTTCCTTCAGAACCTGTTCTCCGGGCTCGCCACGCTCGGCAACCCGGAGCTGCCGTCGCAGGGTGTGGCCTGGTTCGCGCACCTCGGCGGGTTCGCGTTCGGGGCCCTGGCCACACTGTTCGTGTTCCGGCCGCTGATGCGCAAGCCGCCTCGCTATCGCTGACCTCGCCCTGCGCCACCTACTGGTCCTTGCGGCTCGATTCGGAAGCAATCGCGAGGCCCACGACGACGCCTGCGCCGATCCCAGCGATGACCACCGCCTGGGTGGATTCCACGGCGAGGCTCACGGTCATCACGATGATCATGCCCACCGCAACGAGCAGGACCGTGCGCCGATGTTCTTTCAGCCAGGCGATTGCATTTGTCATCGGTGCATTGTCATCGCAGGATCGCGATTACCTCAAGTCCCGTCGTCCGGGTTGGCCCGTTCTGTAGCGAGTTCACCATGTGGTTCCCTGGCCTTCAGGAGGCGATAGCGTTCAGCACGAACAGGAAGACCACCATCGCGAGGATCAGCAGCCCGGGGAGAAACATCCAGCTGCGCTTGATCTGGCCCGGGTCGCCGTCTTCGCCGGTATCGATGGGCGAAAGGAACGGCGCGCCGCCGAGTTCGGCGATGACATTGCGGGCGTCGCCGATGCGCGTGGGCGAAACGAGCACCGGGTAGTCGCTGACGACGGTCGCCAGGCCGCCGAATGCTGCCCCGGGTCCGCGCTCATAGGTGCCCGCTTCGATCCCGTCCTGGCGGAGGGCATCGCACCAGATTTGCGCCTCCGCAGGGTCCCGCGCGACAGCCACGACGACCGGCGCGCTCATGCGTAGTCCGCCGATTCGCCGATGCGGTGTAGCTTCAGGAAATTCGTTTGACCCGAGGTGCGCACTGGCAGGCTCGCCACCACGACCACCTCGTCACCCACCTTGAACATTCCGCGCTCGACCAGCAGCCGGTCGGTCATCGCGAGCATCTCCTCCGAGGTCTCCACCTGGACCGCGAGGATCGGTTCGACCCCGCGCGCGAGGCGAAGCTGGCGGCAGGTCGCGACGTTCGGCGAAAACGCAATGATCGGCGCCCCCGGGTGGACCTTCGAAAGCAGCCGCGCGGTGCGGCCGGAGCGCGTGAAGCAGACAACCGCCCTGACGGCCTTATCCGAACCCACAATCTGCCGGGCGGCGAGGGCGATGACGTAGCTGTGATCGTCTGCGGTTGCGAAACGGGGCTCTTCGACGTGGTTCGTCGGCTCATCCTCGGCGCGGCGAATCAGGCGGTCCATCATCGCCACCGCCTGCACCGGGTACTCGCCGATCGCCGTCTCCGCGCTGAGCATGAGCGCATCGGAGCGCGCCCAGACCGCGTTGGCCACGTCGCTCGCCTCCGCCCGCGTCGGCCGGGGCGAATGAATCATCGATTCCAGCATCTGCGTGGCGGTGATCACGGGAACGAGGTGCGCCGAGGCTGCCCGGATGATGCGTCGCTGCTCGATCGGGACATCCTCCGGCGCGAGTTCGACGCCGAGGTCCCCGCGCGCCACCATCGCGCCGTCGGCGAGTGCGAGGATGCCGTCGATGTTCTTGAGCGCCACTCGCCGCTCGATCTTCGCGATAATCTGGGTCTCGCCCCCGGCCTGGCGAACGAGTTCCTGGGCGCGGAGAATGTCGGCCGCCACCTGCACGAAGCTGAGGGCGAAAAAGTCCACCCCGGCGGCGACCCCGGCCGCTATCGCCATCTCGTCGCGCGGTGTGATGGCGGGCAGCGAGAGCTCTGAATCCGGAAACGCGACGCCCTTGTTCGCGATGATCACGCCCGAGTTGTTCGCCCGGCAGAGCAGCACATCGCCATTGCCGTCGGCGTGGAGCACCTCGAGGGAGACGGCGCCGTCGTCGAGCAGGACGCGCTCGCCGGGGCCGATCTCCTCGCCGAGCTGCGTATATGGGATGCGGAGCTGGGCCGAGACCGCGGTCCGCCCGGTCAGCGTCACCTCTTCGCCCTTCGTCAGCGAGAGCGTGCCCGTGTCCGGAGCCGTACGCAGCTTCGGGCCAGAGAGGTCCATCATCACGCCGGCATGGCGATTCATCGATTCGCCGACCTCGCGCACGATGCGGACCATCTCGACGTGCTCGTCGATGCTGCCGTGGCTCGTGTTCAACCGGACGACGTCCATTCCGGCGGCGATGAGGGCGCTCACCACGGCAGGCGAGCGGGAGGCGGGGCCGAGGGTCGCGACAATTCGGGTTCGTCGGCTCACCGGGCCGCTCTCCGGTGGCTGGTCTGTGTTTTGCCCATGACGTCGATTGTAGCGCGCGCAGGTGTGCGGACGCGTAACGCCTCTTTGAACTCGACGCTCGCAGGCCTTCCGCTTGCGCCCCTCGGACCGCACGATCAGCGTATGCAACGCCCCGGCGCCGTCATCAAAGCCACCGAGTTCATCTTCGTCTGCGAAGAGCTGGCATTGCGCGAGGCGCCCGCCCACCTCCGGCCCTCGCAGCGCAAGGTGATGTGGACCATCCTCCAGCTCCACTACGGCGACCCACACGTACACTACGAACTCCAGCCGCAGCCCGCGCGCCAGAGCATCGAACTCGGGCTCCACTTCGAAGGCGCCGCCGAACTGAACGAATCGCGTGCCATGCTCCTTGCGCGGGATGGGCACGCCCTCGCCAGCGCACTCGGCCCCGAATGGGAACTCGAAGAGTGGACCGGCTCCTGGCGCCGACTCCACCGAACCTGGAAGACCGACGCCCTCACGCAGGCCATCGCCGAAGATGTCGCGAGCGAACTGCGAAAGCTGGTAACGGCAACGGGCCAACTCGTCCAGGAAATGTCGCGGAGGAGCGGCTAGTCGTTAGCATCTAGCGAGCTAGCGACGAGCCGCTCTAGCTCACGAGAGCTCGCCGTAACGAGCACCAGCCACTCACTCCCGAGTCAGAACCCCGAGTGGAAACGAGGGGACGTCTTGATTCGCCACCAGATCCGCCCCGCTGGGGCCACCGCGCACTTGGGGGAGGATGGCCGTGCACGGTTGCAGGCATCCGCGTCTGTCGCGACATAATCGAGCTAAAAGCCTGAGCAGCCAGCCGCTACTTCGCGAACTCCGTCTCTATCTTCGCCGACAGGTCGAAGTAGTCCTGGAACGTCTGGTTGAAGCGGTAGAAGGCGTCGCGGCGGTTGTAGTCCTTGCCCTTCGCGAACTCCGCCGCATTTCCGAGGTCCAGCGAGTTGAGGGTGAAGTCGCCTTCGGCGCGGCCATGCTCCTTGATGTTCACGAGCATCTCTTTCCATGCGTCGTAGGGCTGCACGAGCACGAAATCGAGCTCCTCGGCACGGGCCGAATCGATCTCCTTCACATCTGCCAGCTCGAACGCTTCGAAATCGAGTTCGAAAATGCGATCTTCCACCTGGATGCCCATTTCGGTGTCGCAGGTGCCGAAGGTCTTGAAGCTGTCTGATTGGTTGAGCAGGTCACCCGCGGCTTTGAACCATTCGACGGACGGGAAAGTTGGCATTGATTCTTCCTCCACAGGCGTTCGCTGGCGTGTACTCGGCCGCGCACGGTGTTCTTGTGCCGCAGAGTCTAAGCGAGCGCCGAAACCCGGACAATATTTATGCTACGGTCGCGTGCCAGACATCTCCCCGCCCGCCACTTTGACATCCGAGTAAGCCCAGCCTTACCCGCGCCCCTTGCCGCCTCAGACTTCTGCGTATCCGTGCCACGCCTGGCGGACCGAGCCGTGAAGCAGGATTGGGCCGCAACAAAAGTTTGGGGACACCTCCGCGAGGAGGAAGATTGGGTGGCGGCACGGCGCAGCAATTTCTGGCAAGAGATGCCCAGAGGAAGCGCGACCGGCCGTAGGGAGCGCGTCCCCTGCTTGTAGCTGCGTTCAAATGTGAAATACCGCCCCCGATCCCCGCACTGGGCCTCGGCGCGGCTCACGCATCATCCTCGGCGGCGCGATGTGAACTTTGGGTGCCGTTCGTGGCAGGGACGCGCTCCCTTCGGCGGTCGCGCTTCATCATGTTGGGGTGCGCCTCAGACATCCGAGTAAGCCAGCCTTGCCCGCGCCCCTTGCCGTTTGCGCTACAATGGGATCACTATGCCCAAGCTCGGATTCATCGGCCGTATTCTCGGCGACTCCAACGAACGTGAACTCTCCCGTATTCAGAAGATCGTCGACCAGGTGAACCAGCTCGCCCCATCGATGGAAGCCCTGGACGACGAGGCCCTGAGTGCCAAGACCGTCGAATTTCGTGCCCGCCTCGAAGATGGTGAGGACCTCGAAGACCTCCTCGTCGAAGCCTTCGCCGTCTCGCGCGAAATGTCCTTCCGCAAGGTGAACGAGCGCCCCTACGACGTGCAGCTCATCGGCGGGATGGTGCTCCATAGCGGCCGAATCGCCGAGATGCGCACGGGTGAAGGCAAGACCCTCACCGCCGTCGCGCCCGTCTACCTGAACGCGCTCGATGGCCGCGGCGTCCACCTCATCACCGTGAACGACTACCTCGCCCGCCGCGACGCCACCTGGTATGGCCCGGTGTACAACGCGCTCGGCCTCAGCATCGGCATCATCCAGAACAACTTCACGTCCTATATGTACGACCCGGAATGGAATCCCGAAGAGCACGAAAACCAGGGCCTCGAATTCCTGCGCCCGTGTGACCGCCGCGAAGCCTACCGCGCCGACATCACCTATGGCACGAACAACGAGTTCGGCTTCGACTACCTGCGCGACAACATGGTCCGCGAGTACGAACTGAAGTCGCAGCGCGAACTCGCCTTCGCCATCGTCGATGAAGTGGACAACATCCTTATCGACGAAGCGCGCACGCCGCTCATCATCAGTGGCCAGGCGGAAGAGGCGAGTTCGACTTACATGCAGTTCGCACGCGCCTGCAAGCAGCTCGTCGAGGACCAGGACTACGTCGTCGACGTCATCGCGAAGCTCGTCGCCCTCACCGTTGAGGGCATGATGAAGATGGAGCGCTTCCTCGGGGTGAAGGCGATTTTCGGCGACGTTTCGCGCCTCGGCCGTCACCTCGTTGCGGCCCTCGACGCCCACGTGCTCAAGCGCATCGACCGCGACTACGTGGTGAAGGACGGCGACATCGTCATCGTCGACGAGTTCACGGGCCGCCTCATGCCCGGCCGCCGCTGGAGCCACGGCATCCACCAGGCGATCGAAGCCAAGGAAGGCATCGCCGTCCAGCGCGAATCCGTCACCTACGCGACGATCACCTTCCAGAACCTCTTCCGCCTCTACGAAAAGCTCGGCGGCATGACCGGTACGGCCGAGACCGAGGCCGAAGAGTTCGCGAAGATCTACGGCCTCGATGTCGTGGTCATCCCGACCCACCGCCCGATGGTGCGCGAAGACCACAAAGACACCGTCTACATCAACGAGCGCTCGAAGTTCAACGCCGTGGTCGAAGAGATCCAGTCGATGCATGAATCCGGGCGGCCAGTGCTCGTCGGTACCACCTCGATCGAGAAGTCGGAGTACCTTTCGAACCTGCTGACCAAGGGCGGCATCGCCCACGAGGTGCTGAACGCCAAGCAGCACGAGCGCGAGGCGAACATCATCCAGTTCGCCGGCCACGAGGGCGCCGTGACCATCGCCACGAACATGGCCGGCCGCGGTACGGACATCAAGCTCGGTCCGGGCGTCCAGGACAAGGGTGGCCTTCACGTCATCGGCACTGAGCGGCATGAATCGCGTCGCATCGATAACCAGCTGCGAGGCCGCGCCGGCCGCCAGGGTGACCGCGGCTCAAGCCGCTTCTTCGTCTCTTTCGGCGACGACATCATGAAGCGCTTCGCCCCCGAATGGGTTCCGGGCATGATGAGCAAGCTCGGGATGACCGAAGACATGCCGCTCGAATCCGGCATGGTGACCAAGGCCATCGCCCAGGCCCAGCAGAAGACCGAAGGCCACAACTTCGACATCCGCAAGCGGCTCGTCGACTTCGACGACGTCATCAACGAGCACCGCGCGATCATCTACGAGGAGCGCGAGAAGGTGCTCAAGGGCGCCGACACGCGCGCCAACGTGCTCGCGATGCTGCTCGAAGAGATCGAGTCCTACGCCAAGGGCGCCGATGTCACGAACCTCGACACCCTCGAAATCCTCCACGCGGAGATGCGCGAACTCTTCCTCCCGGACGACATGATGACGCTCGAGGAGATGCAGGATTGCGGCAGCGAACTCTGCGATGAGCTGCTCGACCGCGCCGAGGACCGCTACGAGATGATCGAGACCACCATCGGCGCCGACAACATGCGCCAGGTCGAAAAGTGGCTCCTGCTCGAATCGATCGACACGCATTGGCGCGAACACCTCACCGCCATCGAGGACACCCGCCAGAGCATCGGGCTCCAGGCCTATGCGCAGATGGACCCGCTCGTCGCCTTCAAAAAGGAAGGCTTCGACATGTTCCGCCAGCTCCAGCAGAACATCCGCCGCCAGGTCGCGCGGACGGTGTTCAAGGTGCGGATGGTCGAGCAGCCAGCGCCGCCCCCAATCACGGTCACCAGCAGTTCCAGCTCCAGTTCGAGCAGCTCGTCGGAAGATTCCGGGTCGTTCGAGCCAAAGCCGGTTGGTGCTCCCGTCGCTGCTGCCGCCACGCAGCCCGCGCCGGGCAAACCGGCAACGAGTGGCAAGCCTGCCGCCTCGGCCCGCCCGGTGGTCCCCAGCAGCTCCGAAGTAGACGTCCGCCGTCTCGCCACGAACCGTGGGGACGAAGGCGACGCCCCGAAGCGCAAGGGCACGAAGACAGCCGCCCGCCGCAAGCTCATGCGCTAGCGGCACCCGGCGAAAATCGCGATACTCGGCAGATGCTCCAGCCGCCGATCGAACCCATGCTCGCGAAACTCACCCCGTCCATCCCGGGCGGGGAGGGTTGGCTCTACGAACCGAAATGGGACGGCTTCCGCTGCATCGCCTACGTCGAGCCGGGCAAAATCTACCTCCAGAGCCGCGATTCCAAGCCGCTCGGCCGCTACTTTCCCGAAGTCGAGGTTGCCCTGGCCAGCGCCATTCCCGGCAGCGCCGTGCTCGACGGCGAGATTGTCATCATGGGCGACCGCGGCCTCGAATTCGATACCCTCCAGCTTCGCCTCCACCCTGCCGCCTCGCGCGTGAAGAAGCTCTCCCTCGAGACGCCCGCAGCGTTCGTCGCGTTCGACCTCCTCGAACTCGATGGCGAAGACCTCCGCAAGCGGCCGTTCGGCGAGCGACGCTACCAGCTAGAACAGATTGCTGGTGATGCAGCCCCGAATCTCTACCTCACCCCTTGTACCGACGACCCTACGCTCGCCCAGGACTGGTTCGACCGCTTCGAAGGCGCTGGGTTTGACGGCGTCATCGCCAAGCGCGCCGACGGCGCCTACCAGCCGGGCGTCCGGGCGATGGCCAAGATCAAGCACCACCGCAGCGCCGATTGCGTGGTAGGCGGCTACCGCTGGAACAAGGGTATGGAGGGCGAGTCCGTCGGCTCGCTCCTGCTCGGCCTCTACGACGATGAGGGCGTCTTCCACCTCGTCGGCCACACCTCGAGCTTCAAAGCGGACGAAAAGCGAGCCCTCGTCGGCTTCCTGGCGCCCTACCTCGCCGCTGACGACGAATATACCTTCGGCGAGGGGCGAACCCCTGGCGCGCCGAGCCGCTGGAGCAGCGGCAAAGACCAATCATGGGTGCGATTGCGGCCAGAATTGGTCTGCGAAGTGACTTTCGACTACCTCCAGGGCACCCGTTTCCGCCACGCCGCGACTTTCCGAAACTGGCGCACCGACAAGCCGCCAGAATCGTGCAAATTCGACCAGTTCGAGGCCCTCGTGCCCGAAGAACTCGCCAGCGTCTTTCGCGCCTGAGCCAGGGGAGCTGCAGTGGAACCCACGTTTCTCATCGCACTGGGCGGGCTCGAAATTGCCGGCTGGATCCCCGGGACGGCCATCTTCATCGCCCTGATGATTTTCGCCGCCTACGTGAAGTCGCTGTTCGACATGCGCCGGGCGCGGGCCGCAAATCGCCGCATCCAGGCGCGCCAGGCCGAACGCCTGCGACGCAGCGAAGAGCAGCGCCGCAACAACCCGTCAGCCCCGGAGCAGTAAGTCGCACCGCGTTTTGAGATTGCGCTTAGAATCCGCGCATGCCGTTCATCGAAGTCTCCCACATCGCGATAAACGTCCCGGATTTGCGAGCGGCCGAGGCGTACTACTGTGGCCTCTTCGACCTGCAGGTGGCCTGGCGCGATTCTGGCGGCGCAGCTTCAATGTTCGCCACCTGGGAGCAGATCGACGAAGCCGGCGCGGTTCCGGAGGTCGTGATGCTCTGGAACGGCGGCTTCCGGCTCGCGCTCGCAGTAGCCACAGAGATTCCGACGTCCGAACCGCAGCGCGTCGACCACATCGGCCTCCAGGCTTCGCTTGAGCAACTTCGTGCCGTTCGCCGTCGAGTCACCAGCGAAGGGCTGACAGTGGTGACCGAACGCGACGGCGAACTCCTCATTTTCCACGACCGCTACGGCTATCCCTGGGAACTGGATACACGCAGCTTCGCCGACCCGCGAGTCATCGGCCGCCAGGTCGAAGAGCGGCAGATCGCGGCAAAGGCAGCGGCGGCGGAGTAACAGCCGAGTCGCCCTCCGCTGGCGACTACCTGCTGCGGCCCGGATACTCAGGCTATGAAGATTCTTGTCCTCGGGCACAGTGGCAGCGAAGGTGGGCAGCTCGCCGACCCCACCGCTGCCTGGCGCTATTCGCTGCCGAAAGACCTCGAAACGAAGACTGGCGTCGCATTCGAACTCGTCCACGAAAAAGTCTTCGCGCACGTTGCGGGGTCCGCGGACCGCTCGGAGAAGCTGGTCCAGAAGCACGAGCCGGACATCGTTATCCTGCCGCTCACGACGCACTCGTTCACGGTCCAGTTCGTCACCACGAAGGTGAAGCGTAAACTCGGCGCGCGCGCCAGCCGCTGGTGGGACAAGTCCGTGGCCGTCCTCGACCGCGAGACCCGGCACCGCGGCCCGGCGTTCCGCAAGGCGAACGAGATGACGCGGACCGCCGCCTACCGGGTCATCGGCTCCGCTCCTACCACGACCTACGCCGAGGGCCTCGAGAGCTACTTCGAGATTCTCCGGCGGCTCGCCCGGCAGGAGCACCTTGAGGTGCTGCTGCTCGGCGCGGCGCCACACGCCGGGCCCGCCCGCCGCGAGAATCGCAACGAAGCGAAGATTATCGAGCGCTTCCACCGCGACATCCGCGTCGCCTGCGAGCGACACCACTACGCCTTCGTGGACAAGATCCCTGCCTTCAAAGAGGGCGGCTACGACGCGAAGTTCTACCCCGATGGCATTCACAACAACGAGCTCGGCCACCGGGCGATGTCGGATGCGATGCTCGCGGCCTTCGACGACGAGGGCCACCTCCTCCACGCGTAGCGACTCTGAGGGACCTCGAGCGTCAGCCGGTCACGTTCAAGAAAGCGCAGAAGAGCGCCGCGAGTGCACCGAGGACCAGCCCACAATGCCCAGCCATGGACTTCGGACACGCCCTCGCTCTTGAAGGTTATCGCTGCTGTGAGGATCCCAGCCTCAAGCGGTAGCAGGCCACTAGTTCTTCCACGAATGGCGACGTTCTCGGGCACCGCGGTGCGATAGTCACGATGGAAAGGGCCGGGATCGATTGATCCCGGCCCTCTCTTGTGGTTCGTTACCTTCGTACCAGTATTGTCAGGTTACTGGCCGCCGCCAACACCCGGCAGCGGGAGGAACCCGGCGCCAGGCGCTTCGACGGCCGGGCGGACAGCTTCGGGGCCACCTTCGACGTGGATGACCGGCAGCCAGGCGAGCCAGCTCGGCAGGTACCAGTTCTTGTCGCCCAGGAGCTGCATCGTGCTCGGCACGAGGATGCTGCGGACGATGGTTCCATCGAGGAAGACGGCGACTGCGAGGCCGAATCCGACCTGCTGGACCGGGGCGAGGTCACCGGCGGCGAACCCACCGAAGACGACCATCATGATGGCGGCCGCTCCGGTGATGATGTGGGCGGTCGAGCGGAGGCCGTAGCCGACGGCGGCAGTGTTGTCGTGAGTCTCCTGGTAGCGCTCGTGGATGCGGCTCAGGAGGAACACGTGGTAGTCCATCGACAGCCCGAAGAGGACCGCGAAGAGGAAGATTGGCAGGAAGGCCGTGATCGATTCGGTCTGCGTGAAGCCGAAGAGGTCCGCGCCCACGCCCTCCTGGAAGACCAGCACCAGCAGCCCGTAGGCCGCGCCGACGCTGAGCAGGTTCATGATGATCGCCTTCACGGGGATGACAATCGAGCGGAAGACCATCGTCAGGAGGACGAAGCTGAGGAGCAGCACGAACCCGATGACGTAGGGCAGGTACTTCACGTAGGTATCGACATAGTCGAGCGAGACTGCCGCGCCGGCTCCAATCTTGACTTCGGCCTGGGAGCCAGCGAAGGAGTCGCCGGCGAAGTCGCGCAGGCGTTCGACCGTCTGGTTGGCGGCATCGCCCGTGGCTTCGGCCCCGAGGACGATGGTGATAAGCCCAACCTGGCCGGCCTCGTTGGTCACCAGGTCGCTCACGCTGGCGACGTTCGAATCGGCGGCCGCGGCGGCGCGGAAGTCGGTGATGGCCTGGCTCACCGCCGGGGAATCGAGGTCGCCCTTGATTGCCACTTCGAGCGGGTCGGCCTGGCCGGCGGAGAAGTCGGATTCGAGGATCTGGAAGGCGGAGACGGTGCTGAGGCTCTCGGGCAGCTCGTTCATGTTCGGATAGCCGAGGCGAATCATCGCAACGGGCGAGGTGGCGGCCAGCAGCACCGCGGTGGCCGAGACCGCCGAGATGACCGGGTGGCGCTGCACGAAGGCCGTGAGGCGGGCGAAGGCGCCGTGCGGATTGTCGTCGCTCTTGCGAGCCTTGCGGCCTGGCAGGCTGCCCCAGTTCACGCGGTCGCCGAGGAGGGCGAGAATCGCCGGGAGCAGGGTGAGGGCGATGGCGACGGCCGCGAACACCACCGAGATGGCGCCGACAACGAGACCGATGTTCGCTTCGTCCGGGACGATGAGGAGGCCGGACATGGCCACCATGACCGTGAGCCCGGAGAAGAGGACCGCGCGGCTGGCGGTGTTGCCCGAGCGCTCGATGGCGGCGATGCGGTCGAGGCCGTTCGCCCGCTCTTCGCGGAAGCGCTCGACGATGAAGAGGGTGTAGTCGATGCCGACCGCGAGGCCAATCATCGTCACCATGTTGAGCGAGTAGCTGCTGATGTTGAGGAACCGGCTGACGGCGCCCGTGACGCCCGCCGCGAGGACGATTCCGACGATGCCGAGGACGACCGGGAGGCCCGCCGCAACTGCTGCGCCGAAGACGACGAAGAGCACGAGCAGCGCCGCCGGGAGGCCGATCATCTCGCTCTTTTCGAGGTCGTGCTGGGCTGTCTCGTTGAATTCGAAGTTCGTCGAGAAGCGTCCAACCGTGTCGACCGAGATGCCGTTGATCGAGCGTGCTTCGAGCAGGTGCATGAAGCCCGCGATCTCCTTTTCGGCGAGCGTCTCGTCATTCGTGAGCAGGACGGGTATGACCAGCTTGTGGCGGTCCGCGGAGACGAGGCTCTCCGTGCCGCTTTCGTAGAAGGTGGTGACGTTCTTCACGAGGGCTGATTTGGCGCGAAGGTCGGCAGCGAGTGCTTCGACCGCCGCCCGGTATTCGGGAGCATCGACGGTCAGCGTTTCTGAGCTGACGACCACGGTTTCAGTGATGGGCTGCGGGCCGCGGAGCTCGGTGAGGATCTCGTAGGCGCGGTCGGATTCGCTGCCGGGAATGCGCTGCGACTCGGTGAACTTGAGCATCGATGCGCCGCCGACCGCGAGCACCACGATGAGGACCCAGGCGCCAATGGTGATGCCTGGCCGCCGGGCGGACGCGCCTGCCAACCAGGATGGGGAAAGAAATCGAAACACGTCTGAACCTCCGGGCCTGCTGCGGCCCCTGCTGTTTTGTCGTGAACCAGCTTTTCGTGTTCGTAGTGCCCTATCGCCCGGCAGCGGGGGTACTCGGTAGTCGCGCCTTGGTGGTGTGCCCCCTTCCCCGAACTGGGGGATGGCCCTGCGACGCCTGGGCGGAACGATAGATGGGCGAGGCAGGGACCCCCGGCTGAGCGGCAGCGAGAACTCCTCGCACCGGCTCCCGGCTTCCGACCGAACTCACTCAACGATTCCAACCAGACAGAAAAGCCCAGGAGATTCACCATGATTGCGAAGAATGAATACAGCATTGCGACCGTCGAAGGCCTCACTCGGAGCGTCCGCGGACCGGTCTACTTCCCGTTCGATATCGAATACGCCGCCGAGGCCAGCCCCTTCAACCTCGACATCGTTCCCGAACCGGAGCTCATCGTTGGCGCCACCTGTGCCGCCGACGTCGTCGCCGCCGTGAAGTTCGCCGCAGCGAACGAACTGCCCATCGCCATCCAGTCGACCGGGCACGGCATCATGAGCAACTTCGCTGGCGCCCTCCTCGTGACCACGAAGCGCATGAAGAAGGTCGAAATCGATGCTGAATCGCGCCGCGCTCGCGTCGAGCCGGGCGTCCGTTGGAGCGAAGTCGTGAGCCAGACCTCGCCGCTCGGGCTCGCCCCGCTCACCGGCAGCTCCTCCCAGGTAGGCGTGGTGGGCTACAGCCTCGGCGGCGGCCTTCCGATTCTCGGCCGCAAGCATGGCTACGCCGCAGACCATGTACGCAGCATCGAAATCGTCACCGCCGACGGCGAACTTCGCACCGCCTCGGCGAACGAGAACCCGGACCTTTTCTGGGCATTGCGCGGCGGCAAGGGCAACTTCGGCATCGTCACTGCCATCGAATTCGACCTCTTCCCGGTTCCGGAGTTCTACGCCGGCGCACTCGTCTACCCGGGCGCCCGCGCCGAGGAGGTACTGCGTGGCTTCCACTCCTGGACGAAGACGCTCCCGGAGGACGTCAGCACCTCGATCGCGTTCATGCGCCTTCCCCCGGCGCCGTTCATCCCGGAGCCCCTTCGCGGCCAGTTCATCGTCGCTGTCCGCTTCGCCTACGCCGGTGACGCCGAGACAGGCGCCGCGCTCCTCGCACCGATGCGGGACCTCGACCCGAGTGTCCTGGACACCGTCGGGCTCATCCCCTACACCCAGTCCGATATCGTCCACATGGACCCGATGGACCCGCTCCCGGTCAGCGAGACCGCCCTTTCCCTCAAGAAGTTCGATGAAGACACGATCGCGGCGTTCCTCAAGGCTGTCGGCCCCGGTTCGGATACGGAGCTGCTCCTGGTCGAAATGCGGCTCATGGGCGGCGCCCTCAACCGCCCGCCGGCCCAGCCGAACGCGGTCGGCAACCGGGACTCGGCGCTCCACATGTTCAGCGTGACGGCCGCCATTCCCGGCACTGAGGCGAAGGTCGCGCAGGACATCGCCACGCTGCGGGAGACGATGGCGCCGTTCAGCAGCGGCAGCGCGGTCGTGAATTTCCTCAACCGGAAGGACGCCCAGGAGAACACCGTGAGCCGCGCCTACGAGCCCGAAAGCTACGCCCGCCTGCGGGAAATCAAGGCCACCTACGACCCGGCCAGCCTCTTCCGCATGCACCACACCATCAAGTAAGCCCGACCGGCCGAACACGCCCCCCAATCGTGCCCACCTTCCTGGTCCGCGGAGTCAGCCGCCAGGAAGGTGGGCGCTTCTGCGTCCTGCGACCTCGTGGCCGTCCTCGGAGCTGCCGATGGTCGGCGATTCACGTATCAGTCGCGTGCGCGATGAGGCATGCTGGAGCCATGCAAGAAGAACGCGGGCTCCCTCACTATCTCGAACAGAAAGCCGCCTCGATGCGCGCGGCCGCCGTCGCTCGCCCAACCAGCGAGGACTGGCACGAAACCGTCGAGGCGACCTGCACCGCCGACGATGCGAGCGGCGTCCGCAAGCTCCGCATCCGCGACTGGCAGATCATCGGCGACAGCGGCCCCTCGTTCGGCGGATGGAACCTCGGCCCGTCATCGCCAGAGCTGCTCTGCGGCGTCATCTCGACCTGCCTGACGCATACCTACCTCATCGGCGCGGCCTGGCTGGGTATCCCGGTCGAAAAAGTCGAAGTGCGCGTCACCGCCGAGAACAACGACGCCCCATTCGTCGACGTCCCAACGGACGACCCGCGCGTCCCCTACGCCATCACCGCCCACGTCACCCTCGAAGCGCCGAGCGCCACACCCGCACAGCAGGCCACGCTCCACGCCTACGCCAAGGAACGCTGCCCGCTCTCGCAACTCATCCGAACAGCAAACGACCTGGCGATCGTGGTCGAAGGGCGTTGAGCTGCTAGCTGCTAGCGTCTAGCTGCTAGCAATTCGATGACGCGCGAGCATGTTGCCGAACTACCGCAGCCTTGAAGTGTTGGCAGTTCGATGACTCCGAGTAATACCGAGCTAGAAGCTACCTCAGCGTCCACGCCGTGCCTTCGCTCGAATCCCGCAGTTCGACCCCGAGGGCGACCAGGCGGTCCCGGAGCGAGTCGGCCATCTGGTACTGCTTCGCCGTCCGCAGCTCGCGCCGCAGTTCGACGAGCAGGTCGATGAACGGCGCCGCTTCCTGCTTCTTCGAAACCGGGGCTTCGAGATTAAACCCGAGCACGCCGCAGAGCCCTCGGAGCAGACGCTGCATGCCGCTCGTGTCGTTCCCGTTCGCGCGCTCGCGGTTGATGTCGCGGGCGAGTTCGAAGAGGACGGCGGTCGCACGTGGCGTGTTCAGGTCGTCGTCCATCGCTGCCATGAACTTTTCACGGTAGGAGGCGGCGCCGAAGGTCATCGCGAGACCGGAAGTGTCGCCGAAGGCTGCCTCGCGCAGGCGATCGGCGCCCTTCGCGGCCGCCTCAAGCGCCTCCGCCGAATAGGTGCTGGGGCTGCGGTAGTGGCTCGTGATCACGAACATGCGCAGGGCATCGGCGCCGAACTGTTCGAGCACCTCGCCGATGCTCACGATGTTGCCAACCGACTTCGACATCTTGTCGCTGCCGAGCTGCAGCAAGGCGTTGTGGACCCAGAAGTTCGCGAACGGCGGCTGGCCGGTGTAAGCCTCGGTCTGGGCGATTTCGTTCTCGTGGTGCGGGAAAATGAGGTCCGCGCCGCCGCCGTGGATGTCGATCTGGGCGCCGAGGCTCTCGTACGACATCACCGAGCATTCGATGTGCCAGCCCGGCCGGCCGTTGCCCCAGGGGCTCTCCCAGGATGGTTCGCCCGCCTTGGCCGTCTTCCAGAGCGCGAAATCGAGCGGGTCGTCCTTCAGTTCGGTCGTATCGACGCGCGCGCCCGAGAGCAGGTCGTCGATGTCGCGCTTCGAGAGCTTCCCGTAGTCGTCTTTGCTGCGGACTTTGTAGTAGACATCGCCACCGGACTCGTAGGCCGCGCCCTTCGCGATAAGCCCTTCAATAAACGCCACAATATTCGGCACGAGCTGCGTGACCCGCGGGTATTCGGTCGCGGGCAGCACATTCATGGTCGTGAGCTGCTTGAAATACGCCTCGATATTCTGGTCCGCGAGGTCGAACATCGAGATACCCATGCGCTGCGAGCGGTCGATGAGCTTGTCGTCGATGTCCGTGAAGTTCTGGACGTGCGTCACGCCGACCCAGGGCGTCGTTTCGTCGACGGTCGGGCGCCATTCGAGGTAGCGGCGGAGGACATCGAAGACGATCGCGTGGAGGGCGTGGCCGACATGGCTCTCGGCATAGGGCGTGATGCCGCAGACGTACATGCGAAGCATTCGGTCGGGATAAATCGGCGCGAGCGGCCGTTCGGTGTTGGTGAGGGTATCGCTAAGACGAAGAACCATGGTGACTCCCGGGCTTTCTACTGGTTGGAGATGCAGGCGACGAAGGATCCGACGCGGGCTATCGCGAACAGCCGTCCAGGCCGCCAACGCTCCGGGAATCGAACAACAGGGCCATTCACCGAGAATACAGGACGGCCGGGCGACGATATAGCCGCCAGTTTCGGCTCAGGCGTGCCGGATTTCGCCGTCGATGTGGTCCACGAGGTCGTGCAGCTCTTCGAGCCGCCGGTCGAGCTCGTTCAGCCGCTCCCACTCGGGGTCCGGCAGCCGCTGGATGACGCCATTCGAATCATCGCGGAAGGCGACGATGTGCCCGGGCACGCCAACGACCGTCGCATTCGGTGGAACGTTCGTGACAACCACGGACCCGGCGCCAATCTGCGCGCCCTCGCCGATAACGACCGCGCCGATGACCTTCGCCCCCGCGCCGACGGTCACGCGGTCGCGCAGGGTGGGGTGGCGCTTCACCCGCCGCGTGCTCGTGCCGCCGAGGGTGACGCCCTGGTAGATCATCACGTCGGCGCCGATCTCAGCGGTTTCGCCGATGACAACGCCCATGCCGTGGTCGATGAAGAACCGTGGACCGATGGTCGCGCCGGGGTGGATTTCGATGCCGGTGATAAATCGCGCGAAGTGCATGACGCCGCGCGGAATAAGGGGAATCCCCCGTATATATAGGGAATTCGCGAAGCGGTGCGCGAGGCGGGCGTGGAAGCCCGGATAGAACAGGATGACCTCGATGGCGCTGCGTGCTGCGGGGTCCCTGGCCATCGTTGCCCGGATGTCGTCCCGAATTGGCGCGAGGAATCGGGTAGCGAGAGCCGGCCGCTTTGGGGTCGAAGAGGCCGCCTTTGAGTTCGAAACCGGCCAGGGCCGAAAAAATGAGCGAGGGGGCCGGGAGCGCCAGGGGTGGTCCATGGCCACATTCTACTGCGGAACGATGAAATTCGGACTTAC
>JBBSKE010000013.1:0-18426 GCA_038256595.1 Tepidiformales bacterium
GAACCTGCCCTGGAAGTTCCTGCTCCAATCCATCTCAGTGAAACGGCCGTCCAGGGAGCCGAGGCGGCCATCGAGACGCGTTACCACACCAACGAGCGCATCTAGACGAATCGTGAGGGTCGCGATGCTGGCGGTGTTCTTCTCTAGTATTTCCGTCAGCGCCTCGATGTCGGCACTGTTCTGGGCGACGACATCCTTCAGGGCCTGGATATCTGCGCTGTTCTGGCGGATGTCGGCACTGTTCTGTGCGACCACATCCTTCATCGCCACGAAGGAATCCCTCAGGGCGAAGATGGATTCCTTCATCTCGCGAATTTCCACGCCGTTCTGGCGGACCAGGTCGGGCAGGCCCAGCAGTTCCTCTGAGAGGACTTCGCGGCGCACGGCCTCTCGCCATTCCGGGTGCTCCCGCAAAATAGCCAGCCATTCACGCATATCGTCGATTGTGAGCGCCATGCCACCAGTATACTGGAACGCAAATCGCCACCAGAAGCGCTCGCGCCCAAGCGAGTGCGTGCCAGTGTGACCAACCACCACTCTCGCCGCCAGCACCATGATCCCCGCCCCCGGCATGGCGCCCAACACCCTCCATCGGCCATGTTCCGGTTATGCCAGCCGATCGCCACTTCAGCGATAGATAGAGCATTCCCCCGGTATACCAGTACGCGCATTGGCCGGAACATCGAACCAGCGGCCGCGCAACGTTGAACAGCGCTCCGCTGGAGAGCCCACCAGATGCATCCACTCCACGACATCGTCGTCCCCGAAGAGATCGAGGATTTCCTCCCCGCGGTCATCGAAATCCCCGCCGGGAGCAAGCTCAAGTACGAAATCGACAAGGCGACCGGCATGCTCATGCTCGATCGCGTGCTCTATTCTTCCGTGCACTACCCGGCGAACTACGGGTTCATCCCGCAGTCGCACGCCGGCGATGGCGACCCGCTCGACATCATGGTCCTCATGCAGGAGCCGGTCGTGCCGCTGACCATCGTCCGTGCCCGGCCCGTCGGTGGCCTGCGGATGCGCGACGACAAGGGCGAAGACGACAAGATCGTCGCCGTCGCACTCGATGACCCGGCCTTTAATCACTACACCGACGTCCACCAGCTGCCGCCGCATGTGCTCCTCGAACTGGACCGCTTCTTCCGGGACTACAAGGTGCTGGAAGGCAAGACCTCCGAGGTCGACCAGATGTACGACCGCGAGACGGCCTTCAAGATCATCCGCGAAGCGCTCGATGGCTATCGCGGGAAGTACGGCTGGAAGAAGTAACGTGCCGCACCCGGCTGCTCGCGAAGGTGGTCAGACGACCGTACGGCCGCCATCGACGAGCAGCACTGTACCCGTGACGTAGCTGCTCGCGCCCGAGGCGAGGTAAATCGCCGCGCCGACGATCTCCTCCGGCTTCGCGACCCGGCCCATCGGGATCGGCCCAACGATCTTTTCGCGCCAGCGGCTCGAAAGCAGGTCCGAGGTGAAGTCTGTATCGACATAGCCGGGGGCGATGGCGTTGACGCGGATGTTCCGGTCGGCCCATTCGATCGCCATCGTGCGAACGAGCTGGTGGACCGCCGCCTTCGAGGCGCTGTAGACCCCGAGCCGTTCGCCCGGCAGCACGCCAAGCATCGAACTCACGGAGATGATGCTCCCGGCGGTCTGCGCCTCCGTCATTTTCTTCGCGATCTCGATGCTCCAGAGATACATGCCGCGCATGTTCACATCGACCGTGAAATCGAACTCTTCGACGGTCACGAACTCGGAGCGCTTGAAGAATCCGCTGACCCCGGCGTTGTTCACGAGGATATCGATCGGCCCGGTCGCCCAGGCCTTCTCGGCCGTCTCCACGATCTGTTCGGGCACGGCGTTATCGCAGCGCATGGCACTCGATTGCGGACCCAGCTTCTCCACGGCTTCGGCGAGCTGTGCTTCGTTTCGCGCGGTGATAATCACCCGCGCCCCGGCATCGATGAACGCGCGCGCGATGGCGAAGCCAATCCCGCGCGATCCTCCCGTCACGATGGCCGTCTTTCCTTCGAGCGAAAACAAGTTGGTACTCATGGCCCGGATGGTACTTTGCGTGTGGCTTACGAGTCAGCCCATTCGTCGGAGTCCGGCAGGAGGTCGTACTCGTCGTCGAACTCCACCGGGAGCCGGCCATTGAGCGCTTCCTCGGCGGCGTCACACCTCGGGCGCCACTGGCAGAAGGTACACTGCGGGCCCGGGTTCGCTTCGAACTCGACCTCCCCCTGGATGCGCGTCGCGAGCCTGCCGAATAGCCGGCCGGTCATGACCGCATCCTGCACCGTGAGCCGCCGGGTGCGCTTCTCGCCCGTGCGCAGGTTCCAGGCGATAGCATCGACAATCCCGGTGCTGCCCAGCTGCGGGCGAACGACGCGCGTGATGGTGTGGGCGATGTCGAGCTGCATATCGGTCTGCTGGTCCGCCATGTAGCGGCCGGTCTTCCAGTCGATGAGGACATAGTGGTCGTCGGCCAGCTTGTCCACGCGGTCCATGCGCGAATAGAGGCGCACGCCGTATTCCTTGAAGTGCCGCCAGGAGTTCAGTTCGGTTCGGCTATCGAGGCTGGCCAGCGAATGGTGCGCTTCGCAACCGCGCGCGTAGTAGTCGAAGGCCATCTGGTAGTTGTCGGTTCCGGGGCCCGCGACGCTATGGCTCGGCATGCGCAGGTAGGCGTCCATCCGCTGTGCGCCGACCTCGACGTCGTTCGTGTCCGCGAGGTACTTCATCCCTTCGTGGACCGCCTTGCCGATAATCCCGGCCGCCGATTCGCGGTCCTCCGGCCAGTCTTCCTTGCTGACGTAGCTGAACCAGTACTGCTTGCGGCAGGCGTCCCACGCCTTCCAGCGGCTAAAGTTCATTTCGAAGAGTGGTTCGGGCATTGGCGCAGCTAACCACATCGCACCGCGAGCGCCAAGCGAGTGATGGCACTCCTTCCCGCGAAAGGCCGCCCCAGAGCAAAATTCTCGAGTTTCGGTCATGCTATCCAGCAACATAGATCGCCCAATTGCGGGATGCAGGATGCCCTCCGCATTGTCGATACTCCAGAAATAGGCGTTCGTCTCACCGCCCCCGGAGGCCCCCGTCATGTCTACCCTTCCCCAGCAGCGCAACATCGGTGTGCTCATCACCATCGGAATCGCCATCATTGGCGCGATTGTCGCCGGCTTCATCCTCTTCAGTTCGGGAAAAGCGAGCGACGTGGACCTCACCACTGCCCGCCTCGTCCCGGCTGATGCGAGCCTCTACGTCGCCATCAACACGGACCTCAGCTCCGACCAGTGGGTCGCCGCCTTCAAGCTCGTTGAGCGGCTCGGGCAGGAGAACCCCAGGGAAGAGCTCGAGAACTCGGTCGACGAGTCCGGCGTCGATTGGGAGCAGGATATCGTCCCGTTCCTCGGCGGCGATGCGGCATTCTTCCTTCGCAGCACCCAGGTCAGCTTCACGGACGTCGATGGCGCGATCATCTTCAAGTGCACGAACCCGGAAGATGCACTCGACGTGATCCGCGAGCAATCCGGAGCCGATTTCGACGAAGACGAGTACGACGGGCACGCCTACTGGGTCTCCGATGGCCTCTTTGCGGCCGTCATTGAAGATCACCTCGTGCTCGCCACTTCCGAAGAGGTGCTCTTCGACGTCATCGACACTGCTGACGGCAAAAACGACAACCTCACGAGCGTCCAGGATTTCAAGACCCTGCGCGACGAACTCACGAAGAACTTCATCGCCTTCTGGTACGTCGATAGCGGCGGCCTCTTCGAGGACCTGCTTGAATCCGATGGCGGCCTCATGCGCATCGCGATGGAGGAAGCCGGCATAGCTGACATCGTCCTCAAGCCGTCCGCGTTCGCCCTTGGCGCGAAGACGAATAGCTTCGAAGCGCAGAGCGCCTCGCTCGGTGAACCCGGCGCGATTGGCCCATCGACCACCCCGGCGGAGTCGCGCTTCGCGAAGCTCGTGCCCGGCGAGACCTCGTTCTTCTTTTCGACCCACGGCCTCGCCCAGACCTATGAGTCGATGGTCGAAAACGCGGGCGACGAGATCGACGATGCGGTGCGCGAAGGCTCCGAGTTCGACAGCCTCGATGAAGCCCTCGAAGCGGCAGGCGACGAACTCGGCCTCGAAAGCGCCAGGGACATCATCGAACAGCTCACCGGTGAGACCTCTTTTGCTGTCTGGTTCCCGACCGACGACTCGGACGAGCCCTCCGCCGTCTTCCTCGCCGAAGTCGATGACGAAGACGCGGCGCGCGACATTCTCGAGAGCATCATCGATGCAAGCAACGGCTCAAACGTCACCGAAGACACCATCAAGGGCATCGACGTCACCACCTTCGAAGACGAAGACGGCGAGGAGATCTCGTTCGCCATCACGGACGGCTACCTGCTCATCGGCACCCCAGACGGCGTCGAAGCGGTGCTCGACCCACAGGGCCCGCGTCTCTCGGAGATGAAGGTCTATGGCAACACCGTCGATGCGATGCCGACAAAACTCGGGACCTACGCCTACTTCGACCTCGCCGAACTGCTCGGCCTCGAAGAAGCCGGCATCGTGCCGCAACTCGATGATGCCCAGGCCGCCCTCGAAGGCGCCATCATCAACTACGTGAACGAGCGCGACGTGGTTCGCTCTTCGGCCGTCATCACGATCGCCGAGTAGCCATTTATCGGTCCCGGAACAAAAGGAGAGGCCCGGATCGCGTGATACGGGCCTCTTTCGTTCGACCACGCTTTGCGCCAACGCAGTACAGTTCATATATGTGGAGCCGTTGACCGTCTGGGTATACTTCGCCTCCGATGCAGTGTCCGAAACACCTCCTATCGGGAAAGGCGGGCCACCACGTGCCGTTCTATTTGAGGCAGTCTACTTATACCGCCGAGACCTGGGTTGCCCTCGCCCAGAATCCGGAGAACCGTGAATTGGGAGTTCGCGCGGCGGCTGAGCAATTCGGTTGCCGTCTCGTATTCTTCGGTTACACATCTGGTGATTTCGATGTTGTCGCGATTTTCGAGGGACCCGACGAGGCCACGGTCTCTGCTCTCATGCTGGCCTCCGTCCTATCCGGCATGAACCAGTGGTCCAAGACGACAGCGCTGGTGTCCGGCGAGGAACTGATGGGCTTGCTGAGTGATAGCAAGTCTACATCCCTGCGACGGCCGGAGAGCTAAGGCGACAGCGCGCCGATGCTAGTGCGAGAGTCAGCCGGCAGCTGAGGCAGCAACGCGCGGCTGGGCCGCTCCCGACTGCAATCGCTGCGTCCAATCGATCAGGTTCTCAAGCAGTTGGGTGATGAACTTGCGCGAATCCTTGTCCGTGAGCTTGCCCTGGTCGTCGAATTTGTCGGCGGCCGAGGCGATCATCACTTCCGGCTGGTTCACCGGGTGCATATCGAGGAAGACCATGGACTGCCGCAGGTGATACTGCGCGCGAGCGGTGCCGAGCATGCTGACCGAGGCGCCGAGGATGGCGGCTGGCTTGCCCTGCCACGAATTGTCGCCATGCGGGCGCGAGGCCCAGTCGATCGCGTTCTTGAGCACGCCGGGCACCGAGAAGTTGTACTCCGGGCAGGCGAAAAGGACGGCGTCGGCGGCCTCGATCCGCCGCTTGAGGTCAGCGACCGCTGCCGGGAGCGCATTCTCCATGTCCTGGTTGTAGAGCGGCACGTGGCCGAGCTCTTCGAAGAGCTGGATGGTGGCGCCGGGCGGGCAGAGCTCCTGGGCGGCCCGCAGCGCGGCCATATTATAGGAATCGGACCGCAGGCTGCCTGAAATGCCGAGAATCGTCAGTTGGCTCATCGTGTACCTCCAGTGAAGCTCCACCGTAGGCCGCTTCGGGTTGGGGAATCCTCCGCCGCAGCGCGTTGCGGCTTGCAGGCGCATTGCAAGCCAGCTTCAGGTAAACTTCCCGCCGTGAGTTCCAACCTCGAAATTCGCTGCCGCCGGGCAACCATCGCTGATGCCGCTGTGCTCGCCGCGCTCATTAACGATGCGTTCGCCGAATACCGGCCCTGGCTCGTGCCACCCTCGGGCGCGCTCGCCGAAACGGAAGCGACCATCGGCGTCGAGTTGGCCAGCCAGTACGGCGCGTTCCTCGCTGAGGCAGCCGGGGAAGTGCTCGGCTGCGTGCTCTTCCGGCCCGAAGGAGACGACCTCTACTTCGGGCGGCTCTCCGTGCCGGTTGCGCAACGGGGCAAGGGCATCGCCGGGCTCCTCGTAACCGCGGTCGAAGAGGAAGCGCTGCGGCAGGGGCGGCCGGGTGTCGTTCTTGGCGTGCGAATTGCCCTGCCGGCCAACCAGCGGCTTTTCGCGCGGCTCGGCTACGAAGAGATCGCGCGCCACGCTCACCCCGGGTTCGCCGAACCAACCTGGATCGAGATGCGCAAAGTCATCCCGCCAACCACATGAGTTCGCCCCAGCCGGTGATCTGGAGAGCCCCGAGTGCGAACGAGGGGTCTGCGTGATTTGCCACCAAATCCCCGCTGCCGTGGCCAGCGCCGATTTGGCACCCGGTTCGCACGCCCGAAATCGCGGCCGGCGGACCGGATTCGGTGCCAAATCACGCGACCCCGGGCTGGCGCCGCGGGGTTCGTCCCGTTCGTCCAGCACGTCCGCCGTGCTAGGGTTTGCGCATGGAGCCGCTCTTCCACCTGACCATGCCCGCCGCCTGGAGCGAAGCGCTCGCCGCCGGCTCGTACCCGTGGTCCACGCGCGGCGCACGCTTCGACGAGGTCGGCTTCGTCCACTGCTCGACCTGGGAGCAGATCGAGCAGGTCGCGCGCTTCGTCTATCCGGGCGAACTGACGCTCATCCTGCTCGTCATCGACCCTGCCCGCACCGATGCCGAGCTGCGCTACGAGAACCTCGAGGGCGGCGCCGAACAGTTCCCCCACATCTACGGCGAACTGCCGCTGGCCGCAATCGTGCGCGCAATCACCCTCCACGCGAACACCGCTGGCCAGTTCTGGCTGCCGGACCCGGCCGCCATCCCTCGATTCTCGCGCTAAGACGATGCGTCGCATGCAAGTTTCGCGGGCAGGGGGCATAGTGTGTCCCGCAGCCATTGCTCCCAGCCGGTTGGGCGCGGGCCGCAAGTCTGACTCAGGGAGACGAGCAATGGCCAATGAACACCAGCAGCAGATGTGGAACAGCGAGGGCTTTCTCAATTTCTGGAAGCGCCTCGAACCGACGGTCGGAAATCTGAGCACACCCCTGTTCGATGCCCTCGCGCCAGCTCCCGGCGAGCAGATTCTCGATGTCGGTTGCGGCGGCGGGCTAACCACCTTGCAGCTCGCGCAGATTGTCGGCCCAGGCGGGAGCGTCACCGGCGTCGATATCTCCGAGCCGTTGCTCGCGCTGGCGACAGAGCGCGCTGCGGCAGCCTCACTCGACAATATCCGCTTTGTGAAGGCCGACGCCCAGGAGGCTGACATCCCGGGCGGCCCGTTCGATGCGGCGAGCAGCCGGCTTGGCGTGATGTTCTTCGGCGACCCACCTGCCGCCTTCGCCAACATCCGGCGGCATCTGCGACCGGGTGGGCGGCTGGCGTTCGTCTGCTTCCAATCACCGGCCGCGAACAAGTGGTACCCGGCCCATATCCTGGCGAAATATGCTCCGCCCCGGCCCGAATCGCCGTTTCCGCCGCCGACGCCGTTCGCGCTCGGCGAGGAGCGCTTCACGCGGAGCGTCCTGGAGACCGCCGGCTTCCGGGATATCACCCTGGCGCCGTTCGAGGATGCGGCCGACGACCCAATCGCCGAGGAGATGGCGGGTGGCCTGGTCGCCCAGTTCCCGCTTTCGGCCGAAGCCCGGGCTGCCGCAACCGCCGAAATCATGGCGCACTACCTCGCGCACGCAACCGACGGCCGCGACCGGAACCAGCGCCACTACTGGCTCGTCCAGGCGCGCAACGGGTAGGGGCACGAACACAATTTAGAGCTGCGTTCGCGAAGGAGTGGGGGCGGACACATATGTTGCGACCGGGACGGAAAAGTCGGCGAGCGCTCATGCTATTGGCGATTTGCTGGGCCTCGACGCAGCTTGCTTCGCTATGCGGGCCAGGCGACCGGTTTGGACTCATGCTCAACGACGAAGGGCGGCTGGTGGTCGTCGTTGCAACCTGCCGTAGGCTCGAACCAGTGAAGACTGTCGAGGTCTCGGCCGTGGTTGGCGGAGTAGTGCAAGAGATCTGGTCAGTCGAATCCATCTCGGATTCTGTAGAACGAGTGTTCGTTACGGGTTCGCAGCCAGAAGGATTCAGGGTAACGCTGGATAAGACGCTCGAACTCAATGCCGTAGATAGAGTCGGAGCTACCGTGAGAGTAAAGAGCGGTTCGATGACCGTATTTCTGTAAAGCCCAGCGACCTGCGTACAGATTCGCTGAACGTACGAGGGAATCGGTGGGATGTTATCGACTTTACGAAGCGAGGTGGTTGCGACTAACCGTCAGCAGACGACTGCCATCGTCGCAACCACCCTCCGCCTACTCCTCGATCTTCACCGTCGTCATGATGCTGCCCATCGGGCCGCTCACCCAGCCGGTGAGGTAGGCGCCCCACTTGCCCGCTTCGCCGCCGGCCACCACCAGCGTGATGTCCTTGGCGTTCCGGAACTTCGGCACGAGCGTGTCCGGGCCGACTTTGGCCACCATCTCGGCGCTCATCCCCTCGGCGCAGTCTTCGGACCGCATCAGTTCCTTCGCGGGCATCGCTGAGGCTTCCTGGATGCGCGCGCGCACCTGGTCCTTCGTCCAGCCGTCCTTGGCGAACGTATCGACGTGCTCCGGGGTGATCGCGACCACGATTTCGCCGTAATTGAACGATTTCGGGTGGCTGACGGCGCGCAGGGCGAGGCCGTAGCTCGTCGCGAGCGAATGGGCGTTGCGCGAGAGCTGGTCGATGATCGGCGTCGGCGAACCGCCCGCGTAGACCGTGACGGTGCTGTCTTCCTTCTCGAAGCCGCGCTCGACGTGGAGCGGCTCCCAGTTGCTGCGCTCCTCCCATTCCGGGAAGCAGAACGTGTACTTGCCCGGGTGGCCCATCGCGCAGCGGTCGACTTCGCCGGGGCGCCCGCCGCCGACATTTCGCACGATGAGCTGGACCGCCCGCCCAATGGTCGCGTTGGCGCGGTTCCCCTGCCCGAAGACGTTCATGCCCATGTTCATCCCGATCTTCTGGCGGATCGGGCCGTTCACCATAATCACCGGTGTCGGGAAATGGGTGGTAGCGAGCACGCCGTGGATGTTGAACTGCTCCGTGCAGATCGCCTCGACCGCCGCGATCACGACCGGCAGGTATTCGGGCTTGCAACCGGCCATCACGGCGTTGATCGCGATCTTCTCGACAGTCACGGGCGCCATGTTCGGCGCGACCAGCGTGACAACGTCCTGGGGGGCGCGTTTCGTCCCCCGGAGCATGCGCAGCACGCGCTCGGGAGTCGGCGGCACCACAGGCAGGCCATCGGTCAGGCCCTGGTCGAACATGAACTCGAACATGTCGTCGCCTTCGCCGATGTCGATCTTGCGGGCGCGCAGGGGGCTGCCGGTCGATTCCGCCTCGAGCCGCTCGGCGATGCCCGGTTCGACCGACTTCGAGCCGCAGCCCGGCCGCGATTCCGGGTAGCTCGCCCAGTCGACCACGGGCGCTGGAGAGAGCGACTTCGAGATAAGCAGTTCGAACATCGTCTGCCAGTCTTCTTTGCCGAAGCCGACGAACTCCTCCAGCTTTTCGCCAGCGGGGCTCGCGAGGATGATGGTGGGCACGGTATCGAGGTCGAACTCGTAGGAGACCTGCAGGGCCGAGTCGTCGAGCATCGGGATGGTGAGCCCGAAATTGTCGATCATCTTGGCGTTGCCCTCGGCGTCCTGGCCGATGGCCCAGATGTCCACCTGGCCGCCGAAGGCCCGGTGCGCCGCCTCGATGAGGGGCAGCGAAAGCAGGCAGGTCGGGCAATCCTCCTTCACGAAGCAGAGGAGCGCGTGGTTCCCGCTGGGGAAGACGTGCGGTTGGCCGGAGGAGTCGAGCAGGGTGAACGGCGGCAGATTGGTCATGCGCGGTAGTTTAGGCGATCTGCCCGCGTCGAGTCGCGTCCGGGCCCGGTCATGCAGCCAGGTTATGGTTGGGCGCTACGGCGTGCGTAGGTTCACCAGGCGAACTTCCGGGAGTGACTGCGCGACGAGGTCCCGATTATCCTCGCGGTGGGTGGCCGCAAGCGCCTGGGCCTCAGCGTCCGTGGTAGCAACCTGCACATTATCGTGGACCGGGGCGAGTCCCAGCCTGTCCCGGAGGGCGGCATCCTCCACGAGCAGGGCCCGCAGCAAATCCGCCTCTTGCTCGCTCCCAACAATAAACATGGTGTCCTGGATGAACGGTTCGAATACCGGCTCCCGCGACGGAACGGCGACATTCTGAACCGACGTGGAGGGCCGGGCACCGGCGTTCGCGGAGAGAATCGGGTCCGTCCCGTCGCTGACATTTATGAGCCAGGCGGCGGCCCCCACAACCGCAGCGGCGGTGAAGCCCGCCTGGAGGGCGTTCGCGACAGTCCCGGGCGACAGGTTGCGAAGCGCGAAATGGATGGCGTTGGCGCGTTCAAACATGGCTGACTCCCCTTCCACGCGAGGCGTTTGCCCGCGCACAGCGTCTGCTGCTGGTGAGTCACCAATGTGCCCTTTACCGGGTGCCGTGCCATCACTGATTGCAGTGATATTCAATGCGAATACGGCGTGTATATTCCCGGGTTATCTACATGGTTCCGTGTATGCAAATACACGGCCTTGAGGGCCTACTGTGGGCATGGCGAAATCGTGGCAGTGAACCCATCCTCCGTGCCGAGAATGCCGGCCGGGAGACCGCCTGCGGCCGGGCCGTCCCGCCTCACGCAGCGCGAGCGCGAAGTGCTCATGCTGATCGGCGCCGGGCGAACGAATCGCCAGATCGCGGAGTCGCTCGTCATCAGCCTGCCCACGGCCGAGCGCCACGTTCACAACATCCTCGCCAAGCTGGAATGCGCCAACCGCACTGAGGCCGCGGTTATCGCGCGCAGCGTCCTGGCTGGCGGGGAGCACGAGCGGCCCACGCTCGCGACCGCTGAGCCGGACGACCCGTTCGAGGGCGTCGAACCCTACCCGGGGCTGGAGCCGTTCGACGGCGCGGAGGTGGACCGTTACTTTGGGCGCGAGGAGGTCACGAGCCGCGTACTCCGTTCGCTCGATGCGCAGCCGATGGTCGCGATTGTCGGCGCCTCCGGGAGCGGGAAGTCGTCGCTCATGCTCGCAGGAGTCGCCCCGGCGCTGCAGCGCGACGCCATCCCCGGCAGCTCAGGCTGGTCGATGGTGGTCATGCGGCCTGGCCCCCAACCGCTCGCCGAACTGGCCGCCCGGTTCGCCGATTTCACGCATGAGTCCGCCCTGGCCGGGCTTCACGCCTTCGAATCCGACGTTCGCGCGCTCGACGTTGTTGTCCGCCAGGAATCGCTCGCGCGCCCGGATGGTTGGCGGCTCCTGCTCGCTATCGACCAGTTCGAAGAGCTGTTCACGATGTGCCAGGATGCCGGGCAGCGGCAGCACGTTATCGATCTCCTGCGCAACGCCGCAGCCGAGCCAGGCGGCCGTTTCAAGCTCCTCATCTCGCTGCGAGCCGACTTCTACGCCCATTGCGCGGCATTTCCGGAGTTCGCCGCGTTGCTGGAATCCCACACGACACTGCTCGGGCCAATGCCGCCTGCCGAACTCCGCCGCGCAATCGAGGGACCAGCGGGCGCAGTCGGCGGCGTCCTCGAACCAGGGCTCGCCGACCGAATTCTCGCCGACCTTGGCGATTCCCCCGGGGCCCTGCCGCTCCTTTCGCACGTCCTTCGCCAGACCTGGCAGCGGCGCGAGGGCAGGCGGATGACCGTCGCCGGCTATCTCGCGACTGGCGGCGCGCGCGGTTCTATCGCCCAGGCCGCGGAACGCGTCTTCGCCGAACTGGACAGCACCGAACAGGGCATCTGCCGCAGCCTCTTCCTGCGCATGACCGGGCTCGGCGATGGCACGGAGGACATTCGCCGCCGGGTGCCGCTGACCGAAATGGTCCCGTTCGGCGAAGCCTCCGCCGGCGCGCGCGCGATCCTTCAGCTGCTTTCCGATACCCGGCTGGTGACCATGAACATGGACTCGGTCGAAATTGCCCACGAGGCGATTATTCGCGAGTGGCCGCGCCTTCGCTCCTGGCTCGACGACGACCGCGAGGGCCTGCGCACGCTTCGCCACCTCACCGAATCGGCCCGCGCCTGGGAACTGCTCGGCCGCGACAATGGTGAGCTCTATCGCGGGGCACGGCTGGCCGCGGCGAGCGAGTGGGCCGAGCGGCACGGTTCGGTTATCAATGCGCTCGAACAAGAGTTCCTCTCGGCGTCTCAGGCGCTGAACGTGCGGGAGGCGCGGGATGCGGCCGCGCGGCTCAGAAGGCTGCGCGTGCTGGCCGGCGCACTGGGGATGCTTTTCGTTGCCGCGTTCGTCGTCGCAGGTGTGGCTCTTGTCCAAAGAAACCGCGCCAACGAGGCCCGGGCGAGCCGAGGAGCAGAGATCCCTCGCGAACGCCTCGGCCCTTTCCGCCGAATCTGCAGCCCTCGAAGCGACGCTGGCACGCCTCGAGGCGGAAACTCCGCAGCTCGCGAAGACCGACCGCAGCGGCGCTTTTCTCCTGGCGTCCCAGGCCTACCAGCTCAGCCCGGGTGCACGCACGTCGACGCTCTTGAGCGTGGTATTGGGCGAGGACCACCGATATCTCGGGCGCATCTGGCCGGGCGAACCGGTGCTTTCCGGCTTCTGGGCCAGCCCGGATGGCAAACACATCGCCACCCGCTCGCGGGATGGGCTCATCGAACTGCGCGACGCGAAAACGCAAGCCGTCCTCGGCGTCGCCCATGGCAACGTGAGCGACGCCACGGCTGCAATGGATTTCGCCGCCAATGACCTGCTCGTCACCTGGGGATACGATGCCCAGGTGAAGCGCATCGAAGTCCTGGCGTTCGCCGTGCCCGGGCTCGAACTCGTCCAGAGTTTCGATTTCACACCGGACAAGGCTGGTCCCATCGCCTCGATCCAGCCCTTCACCCCGGACGGGAACCAGCTCGCTATTCGTATCGATGGTGAGCCGCACCTGCTCGGCCTCCGTGACGGCACGGACAAGATTGCCTCCTTCGGTGATATTCCCGGCCACCCCATTTTCGACCCTACCGGCAAATACATCGCGACCATCGTCGATGCACCCCCGACCACGCGCCGAGAGGCCCGAACGAGGTCAGGATCTTCGATGCGCGTACCTTCGCGCACCTGCACACGGTGCCCCAGGTTGCCCCGGTTGGGGCGTTTGCCTACTTCAGTCCTACCGGCTATTTGTTGGTCGTGAACACCGGCCGGGACGGCGGAAAAGTCGACATATGGGACCCGGCAACCGGGACGCTCCTCGGTTCGGCGCCGAGCATCGTTGCCCCCGGCGGGACACATATCAGCGCTGACGGCTCGCTTGCGGCGTTCCCAACTCGCAACGCAGCCGGCGAAATCGGGATTTACACCATGCCCGGGCTTGAGCGCGTTGGAACCACCGTGATGGTGCAGCCGATCATCTACTCAGGTCCATTCGTGGTGCCATCTGAACGGCTCTACCACTGGAACGTGGGAGCCGAGCTCGAATACTGGGACCTCTCCGGCAATGGACTCACGAACATCTATTCTGAAGCGACCGGCTCCGGTGGCACAGCCTTCGCCCCGGATGGCACGTGGTTCATCAAGCAGGCGCCGGCCGGCACCTGGTCGCGCTGGCGAACCGACGGGCTGGAGCTAATCGATCGCTCCACCTTCACGCTTGGCGATGCGCCCTTGCCGGGCGGCGGGAACCTCACGATTGGCCCCGCCATCGGCAACAACGGTCGCACATTCGCAACCGCCTATTCGGATTGTCCCCAGCCCAGGCAGGATGGTTGCGCGAGCACCGTCGTGGTTTGGGACGCACCGACGGGTGCGCCAATCGGCCAACCAGTGCATATCGAGGGCACTGAGGGGCTCGTCTCTTCCGTGCTCATCGCATTTCACCCGGACCTCCCGATGCTTGCCATCGCGACGGCGTCCAACACGGTCCGCATTGTTCGCATCGATGGCCAGTCGGTGAGCGTTGGCCCGCCGTTCACGGTTCGAAACCAGGGAGTGCCGTTCGTCCACGTGATGGGATTCTTGCCCTCCAGCGCTGCCGCCGAGCCAACGCTCTTTGCGGTCTCCGGTCTCTTTGTCTCCGCCTGGAACGTCAGCGGCGAGCTTGCCGAGGAGACCGGATTCGCGAACATCACCGATCGGCGCGGGGTCGCAATCACGCCCGCCGGCCAGCTGATGCTCGCTCGGAGTGCTGGACGCCTCGAATTCTTCGACCACACGGCGCTGAACAAGGATGGCACGCCGCCAGTACCCGCGCGCTCAGTAACGGGCACGTTCCCACCTTCAACTGCGGCAACGTCGACCTATGCGTTCTCGGCAGACGGACACTGGATGGCTGTTCGCCGCAACGACGGCAAATTCGGCCTCTGGAACCTCGATACCGTCGAGATGGTCGGCTCGAATTTTGGCCCAGGCGCGAGTTATCCATCGACCACGGCGCCGACGTTCCTCCTCTCGCCGGACGGCTCCGCGCTGGTGGTGACAAGCGAAGCGGTAACCATCAAGTGGGACCTCGATGTCGCGAAATGGCGCGAGAAAGCCTGCCTCGCTGCCGGGCGCAACCTCACCGAAGGCGAGTGGGCGAAGTACTTCCCCGGACGCCCCTATGCGGTGACCTGCGACCGCTGGCCCGCGAAACCCGCCATCTAACTGTCACAGATCCGGCCGATCTTGTGCCATCTCCTGTCCAATTTAGACAGACTCGCGCGCTACCATGGGTCGAACGAGAGGGCGAGGGCTACCCATGACCGAAATCGCGACCACCACGGGGTTCGCCGAGATCAACGGCGGCAAGTTGTACTACGAAATTGCGGGCGAAGGCGAGCCGCTGGTTTTCAGCCACGCCGCGTTCGTCGATAGCCGCATGTGGGACGACCAGATGGAAGAGTTCGCGGCCCATTTCCGGGTGATTCGCTACGACATCCGCGGTTTCGGCAAGTCGGACCCCGCGACTGGCCCTGTCTCTATAAAGGATGACCTCCTCCAGCTCCTTCAGCACCTGGAGATTGAGCGCGCGACGCTGGTCGGCTGCTCAATGAGCGCCACGGCTGTCCTCGACCTCGCTATCGAACACCCGGAGCTGGTCACTGCGATTGTGGTCATCAACGGCCTCCCGAGCGGTGACGAAGAGGACGAAGAGTGGGTGATGACCGAGATCGAGCAGGAGATGGAGGCTGCCCTCGAAGCAGGCAACCACGAACTGGCCTCCGAGCTGCAGATTCGCATCTGGGTGGATGGCGGCTACCGGGACCCCGGGGATGTCGACCCGGAAGTCCGCCGCCGCGCCGGGGAAATGAACCTGCCGACCGTGAAAAACGAGACCTCGTTCGGCGACAAGCTCGACCCGCCCGCCTTCGGCCGCCTGGGCGAAGTGCGCGCGCAGACGCTCATCGTCATCGGCGACCTCGACGAGCCCGTGATTGCGCGGGCGGCGGCGGTCATGTCCGACGGCATCACGGAGGCGAAGATGGTGACCATCGCCGGGACTGCCCACGTGCCGAACATGGAGAAGCCGCAGGAGTTCAACCAGGCGGTGCTCAGCTTCCTGCGGGGCTAGCACAGGTCGATGACCGTCGGCGGGACGCGGCCGTCGTTGCCGCGTCCCGCGTGCCATTCGCCGCTAAGCGTTCGGGAGCACCAGGTGGTAGAACTCGAGCGCGATGCCATCCGGGTCTTGCAACTCGAGCCCGGTGCCGAAGGGTTGGTCGACCACGCCGTTGTGCGCTATGCCGGCGCGGTCGAGGTGCTCGGCCCAGCGTTCGAGTTCGGCCCGCTCGCTCACCGCAAAGGAGAGGTGGTCGAGGCCGGTCGTGCGGGCGTCGAAGTGTCGCGCGTTCGTGGCGTCGTCGTGCTGCGTGAGGCCGATGAGCAGGCCGCTCGCGGGCTCGCTGAGGTAGGCGCATTCGAAGCCGTAGGGGTCGACCCGCGCGCGGAAGAGGGTCGAGGCGTTGAGCACCCTTTCGTACCACGACTGGCTGCGGTCGAGGTTCGAAACGGTGAGGGCGACATGGGAAAGGCCGGTGATGCTGGTCATGTGGGATGACCTCCTTCTGGTTTCGTCTCCCATCGTGGCGTTGCGGCGTGCACGGCCGCGATTACGCGCCAGGTAATGGCCGCGCGGCCGTCGCACCGCATAGCATCGGGGAACCGGGCCGGGGAACGCGGCCGAGGAGGCGAAGATGGCTATCCAGCAACCGGCGCGGGGGTTCGGCGAACTCCTGCGCGAATGGCGCGAACATCGCCGCCTGAGCCAGATGGAACTCGCCCTCGATGCCGAGATCTCGACCCGCCACCTGAGCTTCGTCGAGACCAGCCGCTCGCAGCCGAGCCGGGAGATGGTCTTGCGCCTCGCCGAGCAGCTCGATGTGCCCCTGCGCGAACGGAACCACCTCCTGCTCGCCGCCGGGTATGCGCCGGTCTACGGCGAGACGCCACTCGATTCACCGTCGATGGCTGCCGTTCGCGAAACTGTGCGCACACTGCTGGCCGCGCACGAGCCGTTCCCCGCGCTCGTGGTGGACCGCGCCTGGAACCTGGTTGAGGCGAATCGCAGCCTGCAGCCGCTGCTCGTGGGCATCGACCCGGCGTTGTTCGTGCCGCCGGTCAACGTGCTCCGGCTGGCGCTGCACCCGGGCGGCCTCGCATCGCGCATCGTGAACCTTGGCGAATGGCGCGGGCACCTGCTCGGGCGGCTCAAGCGGCAGGCCGCGCTCACGGCCGACCCGCAGATCGCGGCGCTCTACGAGGAGCTGCGCGCCTACCCCTGCGACCAGCCGGAGCCGCTGGACCACGGCGCCGGGGAGGTCATGCTCATCCTCCGCCTGCGCCACGAAGCCGGCGAACTGACCTTCTTCACGACCATCGCCACCTTCGGCACACCCGCTGACGTGACCGTCTCCGAACTCGCGATCGAGTCCTTCTACCCCGCCGACCCACGCACCGCCGAAATCCTGCGCGCCGCCGACGTGCGCTAAGCACCAGCAACAGAAGCGCTCGCGCCCAACCGAGTGCGTGCCAGCGTGACCCAGCACCCAACGACGACGCCCAGAACCCTCCCCGCCTGCCGAACTGGCGACCAGCCCCACCGAAGACGCTCGACCATTGTCACTGGCACAGAGCAGAAATCGCCCTGGAGCAGTGCTAAACTACAGTCACGATGGACACGCATAACGAACTCGCCAGCCAATTCGTAAGAGCAATCGACATCTCCGGGGACTGGGCAATCGCCGGTCCGCGAGTCCTCCCGATCCTCCGCCAGGCCCGCGAGAAGGGCGACGCCGAACTCGCGAAGATGGTCGAGGCGGTGATTGCTACCGGGAGCGCCGAGCCGGTCCTCGCGGCGCTGGGCTACCTCGGCGACATCATCGAGGAAATGGGACTGACAGAGTCGCGACACTCCTTCGGGCTTCTAGTTCGCTATCTCTCACCCCAGGGCACGCCGGATGAACGGCTAGGAGCGGCGGCGGGCGTTGGCTCCATCATGGATGTTGAGGCCGCCAGACACCTTCGTGAGGCTGCTCCTTCCGAGACACTCAGGTACATTTCTGAGCTAGAGATGCGATCTGCGGAGGTCATCGAGCGGAATGTCGCTACTGATCCGGAAAATCCGAACGCCTTTGCAATGGCAATCTGAAGAATACGCTTCCCGTTCGACCTTCCCAGCTTCCTGCGCAGTCGATTTTGGCGACTATCGAGAAGGCGGACTCTCGTTCTTCGAAGCCGCAGTCTCTGAGATTTCAAGCATGTTAGACTCAATGTCTTCCGACAGTGAACCCGAGCGGGCTGAGCCCAAACACTTTCCGAAATTGGTGTACGCCCTCGCAGTCCCTCACGAAGCGTTCCAGCGGGCGGACGTCAACCTTACACGCTCTCCTGGTCGAGTCGGCCGTCCGGATATTGCCGCCCGACATCGCGAAGTTACTGCTCTTACCGCCGACGAACTGGTCCGGCTCGCCTGGGAAGCCTATCTCGCCGTACGCACCTCAGAGGGCCACGTAGTAGTGGTTAACCATTTCCAAATGGCCGCCGCTATTCGTTCCCCGTTGGCTGGCTTGTGATGTCGAGCCTTTGGACTCGCCACACCCCCCACTTCCCAACTCGCCCCTCGCAGCGCATGATGCAGCGCCATGGACTACGGAATCGCTCTCGTCCCTTCGCCCGATAGCTGGAAGACCGTGCAGCGCGCCGAGGAACTCGGCTTCACGCACGCCTGGTTCTAC
>JBBSKE010000014.1:0-18196 GCA_038256595.1 Tepidiformales bacterium
CAGCAGCAGGGACGAAAGCACGAGCGGCCGGTCGCTAGTTACCTCGCCGAGGCGGTCATAGCGAACCCTGGCGAGCACCGGGTACATCATGCCGAGCAGGCCAATCGCGATCGGTAGCGATGTCTCGCCGATCTTGATGCGGTCGAGTTGGTCGTTCAGGCCCGGGAATATCTGCCCGATGCCCAGGCCGACCGCCATGGCCAGGCCGATCCAGAGCGGGAGAAACCGGTCGAGAGTGGAGAGTTGGCCGAGGACGGAGCCGTCGATTGGGGCTGGTTGGGTCGCGGTTTTCTGCAACGTCGAGTCCTTGGCGTCTGAAGTGGGGCCTGGATGGGCGACGGAGACTCGCAAATGCGGACTCGGCGTGCCTCTACCCACTGTAGGCCGGGAAATCTACTGCATCAATCTCGATTGATGTAATGTTGCACCCATGCGAACACCCAGGCCAGACCTGCCGCCAGCGTTCCTGCGGCTCAGTGCGCATCCCCTGCGCTGGTCGCTCCTCTGCGCGCTTTCGCAGAGTGACCGCCTCGTGGATGAGCTGGAGAACCTGACGGGCCAGCCACAGAACCTCGTCTCTTACCACCTCGGCAAGCTGCGCGCGGCAGAGATGGTGTCGGCCCGGCGCAGTTCGCAGGATGGCCGCGAGGTCTACTACCGGCTCGACGCAGCGCGCTGTGCCGAACTCTATGCGCACGCCGGGAGCGCCCTCCACCCCGCCTTCGCGCCCGGGCTCGCTCGCTGGAACGAACCGCGGGAGATCCCGGTCTCGGCGGCGCGGCGCGTCCTCTTCCTCTGTACCGAAAACAGCGCGCGCTCGCAGATGGCCGAGGGGTATCTTCGCCACCTTTCGCGTGGGTCCGTGCCAGTGGCCAGCGCCGGGAGCCTGCCCGGGCGTGTCCACCCGTTTGCGATCGAGGCGATGCAGGCGATGGGAATCGACATCCGTGGTCAGCGTTCGAAGCACATCGACGAACTCGCCGGGCAGGAGTTCGACACGCTCGTGACCGTCTGCGACCGGGAGCGTGAGCGCTGCCCCGAGTTCGCGAACGCGCCCGAACTTCGCCATTGGAGCATCCCCGACCCGGCAATCGAACCTGGCGGGCAGGCCAGCTTCGAGCAGGTGGCCGCCGAAATCGCGGAGCGCGTTGCCCTGCTTCTGCGCACGTTCGAGGGATCGTCCGCGGCCTGAGCGACGGGTCAGTGGCCGGGCGGGAGCGTCCCACCCTTGTCGTGGACGCCGTGCAGGCCGACGATGGCGGCCGTCGCCTCGTTCATACCAATGACCGTCACCGCGCTGTCGAGGCGGCGAAGGTCGAGCACGACCGCATCCAGCGCTGCCACGGAGGAGACGTCCCAGAGGTGGGCATGCGTCACATCGATGATGATTGTCCTCGGCACATCGACCAGCGAGAAGGACGAGCGAAACGCCCCGGCGGAGGCGAAGAAGACCTGGCCATAGACCGAATAAGTTCGCTCGCTGCCATCTTCGGAATCGTGGAATTCGACACGCAGCGTTCGCCCGACCTTCCAGGCGAAGAAGATGCCGCTCAGGAGGACGCCCGCGAGCACGCCCTGGGCGAGGTCATGCGTCGCCACGACCACCACGACGGTCGCGAGCATGACCGCGGAGGAGGTGCGGGGATGATAACGGATGTTCCGGAGCGAACTCCACGAGAACGTGCTAATCGAGACCATGATCATGACCGCGACAAGTGCGGCCATCGGAATCTGCTTCACCATCGGACCGAGGACAACGATAAGAAAGAGCAGGATAGCGCCAGCAAGGAACGTCGATAACCGTGTTCGACCACCCGAGGTCACGTTGATGATTGACTGACCGATGAGCGCGCAACCGGCCATCCCGCCGAGGAATCCCGTCGCCATATTCGCGATTCCCTGCCCCTTACACTCCCGGTTCTTGTCGCTGCCGGTGTGCGTAAGGTCATCGAGAATCGACGCCGTCATGAGTGATTCGAGCAGGCCTACCATCGCGAGCGTGGCGGCATAGGGGAGAATAATGCGCAGCGTTTCGAGGTTCAGTGGCACATCCGGGATGAGGAAGACCGGGAGTGACGAAGGCAATTCGCCCATATCGCCGACGGTGCGCACGTTCCAGCCGAACGCCATCGCAAGCCCCGTCAGGACGATAATGCAGACCAGCGGGGAAGGCACGACTTTCACGAACCGGGGCAGGATGTAGATGATCGCGAGGCCGCCAGCAATCAGTGGGTAGGTAAGAACCGGCACGTCTCGCATCTCCGGGACCTGGGCCAGGAAGATGAGAATCGCCAGCGCGTTTACAAACCCGACCATCACTGAGCGCGAGACGAAACGCATGAGCGCCCCGAGTCCGAGGATGCCCGCCACGAGTTGGATGACTCCGGCGAGCACCGTAGTCGCGAGCAGGTACTGCAGACCATGGTCGCGAACGAGTGCGACCATCACGACGGCCATCGAAGCGGTCGCTCCGGAGATCATGGCCGGCCGGCCACCGATAAACGCGACAATCACGGCGATCGAGAACGACGCGTAGAGCCCGACTTTGGGATCGACCCCGGCGATCACGGAGAAGGCGATGGATTCGGGGATAAGCGCGAGGGCAACCACAAGGCCCGCCAGCACATCGCCGCGCACGTTGCCGAACCATTCCGCGCGCATCGTCTGCAGCGACGCCCTTCGCGGCAGGCGAGACCCCAGGGCGGGGTTCAACACGTGCAGGCTCGCGAGCGCAAACAATAGTGGGTGGGGGTGATCGTCACTTCGAAGTCCTTCTTCGGACCATTCGGCCCAGGACCCGGCGCCTCGGACCCGAGGAAGCAGCGGAACTGGCCGGGTCACACGAGTTCGCGTGATTGCTACCGGTTCGTTCGATGGTCTTCAGCGTAGGCATGCAGCGTTGCTGCAGCATTGCGCACGGGTTACACATCTGTTTCTACGTTGCTGCGCGTTGGCTCGAATCAGGGGGGAGTGCAGGTCAACGGGCGAATCCTTGCCAGGTTGGGCATACTCAGCGTAGGCCGGGAAGGCGGAAGACGCACCCCGGAGACTCGGGAGGACGAAGAATGGGGCCACTGCTCCGGGAAGTCGAGCGAACCGCCGCACTCCGTCATGTGGCTCCCGGGAGGCCCGTGACTGATTGGTGGACTCACGACGCGCATTTCGTGATTCCCATGGCGTACGAATCGCGATAGTATCATCAGGCATCGCCACATCGCGGCGTGGGGAACGAACACGTGGAAAAGCTCATCGCCGGGTTGCATCACTTCCAGGAACACGTCTTTAGCGAGAACGAAGCGCTCTTTCGCGACCTGGCGATGGGCCAGGCGCCACTCGCCCTGGTGGTGACCTGTTCGGATTCGCGCATCGACCCGAACCTGGTGCTGGGCGGCGAACCGGGCGACATCTTCATCCTTCGCAACGCCGGCAACTTCATCCCCGAATTCGGCCCGGACAATGCGGCCGAAGCAGCCACGATCGAGTACGCGCTGGTCGGCCTCGGCGTGCGCGACCTGGTGGTCATGGGGCACTCGCAGTGCGGGGCGATGATCGCGGCGCTGAGCCCGGAGTTGGCGGTGGGTATGCCATCGGTGCAGAGCTGGCTGCGGCACGCGGCCCCGGCGTTGGACGCCCTGGAGCGGCACTACACGCATCTGGGTAGCGAACGAAATCGCCTCTCGGCGCTCATCCAGGAGAACGTCCTGGTGCAGCTGGAACGGGTTCGCACGCACCCCGCGGTCGCGAAAGCGCTGGCGGCCGGCCGCCTGGAGCTGCATGGCTGGGTCTTCGATATCGAGACCGGCAAAGTCTTCCGCTACTCCGCCCCGGACGACGCTTTTCTCCCTCTGACGCGGTAGCGCTGCCTCGCGGTGCTGGTTGACCGGCACTGGCGAGCGGCTGCACGTCTTCCCCAGCAGGCGACCCCCGTAGCGTCGGACCCTTGAAGGCGCGGCCAAGAGCAATGAAGCGTGTTTCGGGCACGTGTCGGCGTCCTGAGGTCGAACATTCACTTAGAGAATATTTCCCCGCCTTGCGTAGGTACGTAGTTTCACCTAAGTGGGGCTTCGCACGTACATATTTTGCTAAGTACGCATTGTCAAAACTACCAAAACATGCATTCTCGCCGAATTCTTACCCGATTCTCGCCGTGCGTTTACAGACGGTGTCGATCGAGTGCCGGGCTCTACTTATTTCGGAGCGTTGTACGAAATTGATAGAGAAGCCTGTTGGAAACCCAACTTTCCAGCGAGCGCTACCAAATCCAAGGCCATGTGGACTTATACAGTTACCTGGCACCCACCCGTTCATCAACAAAGGAAAACACATCATGCGTATCACTAAACTCGGCTTCATCGGCGTAGGCGCCCTCCTCGCGGGCAGCGCAGTCTTCGGTTCTGCTACTGGAATCACGAACGCTGTCGACAAGCTCGGTGGTTCTAGCGCGCAAATCGCAACTTGCGACGCATCCATTGGCACGAGCATTGCGACTGCCTACGAGCCCGGCATCAGCGAGTACGAAGTGACCACTGTCACGATCACCGGCATCGATGACACCGCCTGCGATGGCGCTGTCGTGAAGGTGACGCTTTCTGACGTGGGCGGCGCGGCAGTCGGGACTGAAGTGACCTCGACCGCGATCGCCTCTGGCGACACCTCGAAGATCCTGACCTTCAGCACTCAGAACCTGTCGGCGGTTGATGCGACCCAGGTCAACGTCCTCCTCGCCGGCGGCTAGGACTTTCTGACTTTCCCGGGGAGCTGGCCATAACCGGCTGGCTTCCGTGGCAACCCTGGAGGGGAACGCATGGTTCGGATCAGCGGGCAACGGCTCTTCGGCGTAACGATCGCCGTATTGCTTGTGGGCAGCTGGTTCATGGCCATGCGGCCCCTCGCAATGGGCGGCAATACGTCCTACATCAAAGTCGCGGGCGACAGCATGGAACCGGCCTTCGACGGCGGTGACCTCGTTGTCGTGCGCCAGCAGAATCGATACGCAGCCGGTGATGTCATCGCCTACCAGGTGGCCACCGGCATCGTCATCCACCGCATCATCGGCGGCGACCCGGACGGCGGATTCGATACCCAGGGCGACAATCGCCCGGAATCGGATCCGTGGCGGCCGACCCCGGAGCAGATCGTTGGCTCGGAGGTCTTCCACGTCCCCCATGCCGGCCTGCTGGTCGATACGCTGCAGGAACCGCTAATCCTCGCCGGCTCGGCGGCACTCTCCGTTGTTTGGCTCTTCGCTGGCGGTCCCGAACAGCGTCTACGCCGGAAGAGGTCCTGATTATGGCTGTATCCTCCCGATTCACTCTCCATGCGTCGCTCCTTGTGGCGGCTGCAATCCTGGCCGCGTTCGCCTTCACGGTCAGGACCGGCACGGCCGCGAACTCGAACGCCCACCATCGCGTCACCTTCGACTACCGCGCCACCATGCGAGCGAGCGAACTCGACCCTCTCGGAGCCGAACTCGTCGGCGGCGCTGACATGCAGCGCACGAGCGAACCGGCGTCGGTGCTCATCAGCCTCGCGGAAGTGCTGGTGGTCGATGCCCATTACGAACTCGCCGGCGACTACCAGGATGTCTCAGGGACGTTGCTCGCCGAACTCAAGGTGCGTGCGCGCGATGGCTGGGAACGAACCTGGCCGCTCGGCCCTGCGACCGTGATCACTGGGACCAGCAGCACCGGGACGGCGACCGTCGATGTCGGCGACCTGGACGCGCGGCTGCTTGGCATCGAACGCGACGCCGACTTCCGGCCGGGCCTCTACGACGTAACCATTCTCTTCACCGCGTCCATCGAGGGAACGACCGCTGCGGGAACGCGCGTCGCGGACACGTTCGTCGCGCCATTCGAGATGCAATGGACGGGCACGAAAGTCGTGCTTCCGACCGCCCTCCGCGTGGAGTCGGCCGGGGCGTCCGCGGCGCAGGCGGCAGTCGGCGAATCCTCGCTCTTCGGCATTTCGCTGATGCCGGGTTCGCTGACCGGGAGAATCGCGCTTTTCGGTGCGGTCCTGCTGCTCGCCGGTGCGTTCGCTTCGTGGATGAAGTTCCGTGGCGACCCGCGGATTGCCCGGATGCGCCTCGGATCGGATGTGGTCCGCGCGAGCCTGGCGAACGACCCTGGCAACACCCGGCAGGTGCATGCCGAATCGCTCGAAGCGATCGCCCGGGCGGCGAAGATGGCGGCGCTGCCGCTCTGTTACGACGAGCGGCGGAACATCTACTTCGCGCTGGACCGCGATGTTATGTACATCTGGCGCGAAGACCGGCGCGTCCCGACAACGCTGCCGAAACGAGACGCGGCCTGAGCCGTGGTGCGGCTACGGCTCCGCTCTAGCTTCGATCGGTGCTCGCCGGTGACCCGGTCGGGTCTTTGTCTTCGGCGCCGAGCTCGTTGAGCATGACCTGCACCTTTTGCCACGCCCGGGTGCTTCGCATCTTGGGATTGGCAGCGCCAGCGCTCTCGAGTTGCCGAACGGCCCGTTTGAGCTCGATTTCGGCTTGCGACAGCAGCCCGTTGTATTCGTTCGCCAGGATGTGGTGCGTCGAGTTCGTGCATTCGGCGACGAGTTGGTCGAGGAAGATATCGAGCCTGCGGGCGGCGTTTGTTCGGAGGCGGTCACGCACGATTTTCTGATCCTCCTGCGAGCGCGAGACATCGACCGCTGGTTCCTTCTCCATCGCAACGAAGGTGATGTCCGACTGCCACACCTCTTGCAGGAATTCGTCTTCGATGAGCGTCAACGAAGTCGCGAATTGATCATCCTTTCCTGATTGACCGTCGGGCCGAATCGCGAGCCGAACTTCGTGCGCAATACGATGGAAATTGGCGTCCGAAAGCGAAAATCCGACGAACAGCATGTGCTTCGTGACCAGCAGCGCCTGGACAATTCCCGCGAGTGCCGCACGCCTGGATTGGTACTGGAGATAGTCCGAACGGGTAAGCACGATTTCCTCAGGCTTCGAAACACAGCCGTGCATCTTCAGCAACCAACGGCGTCGCGTTGCGTCGGGCTTGTAGCGCAGGACGGAAACTTTCTCCCGTGCGTCCTTTGATGCGTCCTCAAAGAGCTGGTCGTAGTTAGTGGTAGCGACTTCCTTAATTGGCAAATTCGCAAGCAACGAATGTCCCAGCGAATACCGGGATTTGCCTTGCAGAATCTCGACGACTTTGGCGCCGAGGTTCTCAGACTTCTCATTGAGTCGGCGCTCGATGATCTGTGCCTGGTCCAGGACATCGAGACTCTTGAAGCCGCTCGATTTCGTATCCTCCGCGCCCGCGACCTGCTGAAGCAGATCGCCCCATCCAGGTAATCCTGCGCCCATGCTGACACCGGCACCGACGAACAGAACGAGGCTGCCGGAACGCGCATGGGCGGCGAGACTTGTGAGGGCGGTTTGTCCGGGTTGCGCCTTTAAGTACGGGCGACGCGCTTGTTGGGCAGCGCCGAACATGGCCTGGTCGAAGGTCACGAGGACGATGTCGAAGGGCCGTTTCTCTGCCTGCTTGTGAAGAAAGGGGAGAAGCTCGGCAGCGATTTCTCCCTTTCGCTTAGCGGCACCGCCATGTCCGGTGCCTACGGCGTTGATGCCGACGAGCGGGCGAGCGCGGCCGTTGAGGATCGCTTTGTTCGTGCCCAAGTGCTCTTCCACAGCGTCAAAGAATTGCCCGACGCCTTCAAGGTACCAGCTAACATCGCGTCCTGAATGGCTGCCAACGTTCGTCAACCATGCGCGCGACTCTGGAGCCTCGATGAGCTTCTCCACCCTCGCTCCCGGGGCCTGGAAGATCATTTCTGGATGACCGCGAATGGCCTTGACCCTGGCAAGCTCGGCCGCAGACAGATGAGGCCTCCACGCTCCGGTGACGTTTGCGGTTCGAGCCGTCGGCAGGAGCCAGGCGTCGGTGGCGAGGTGGGCGAGATTGCCCATTGTGACGAAAACGTGGGATTGACCGTCTGCCTGGGGGCTCATCGCTCCACTCCTGCGTGCCTGAGAACCGCGCCATCTTCGGGCACGCGACGCAGCGGGACAAATGGCGCTTCGGCTGCCAGCAGCACGCCCGCAGGTTAAGGGCCGTGGACCCTGGCTGCCATGGCTTGCGCGGCCTGCGTAGACTATGTATCAATGCGCGAGTTCGCCACGATCTTCCTCGCCCTTATCTTTGAAACGACGCCGTTTCTGCTGGCGGGCGTACTGATCGCGACGCTCGCAGGTCCGGCGGTGGAACGGGTGCTCGGGCTCGCCGCCTTCCGGCAGCCAGCCGCGGGGATGCTAGCGGGTGCTGGCGCCGGGCTGCTCCTGCCGATGTGTGACTGTGGCTCGCGGCCGCTGGCGCACCGGCTGGCGCTCGCCGGGCGGCGGCAGTTCGCCATCGCCTTCCTCGTGGCCGCGCCGGTCGTGAACCCGATCGTCATCATCACCACGTGGCTGGCGTTTCGCAGTGCCGAACTACTCGCTCTGCGCCTGGGACTCACGATCCTGATGGCGTTCGCGGTGGCGATAGTCCTCTCCGCATTCAAATCGGAGATCGCGATCCCGGCGGCGAACACGCACGACCACCCCGAAGAGGGCCTTTCGCAACAGGCCTCGCACGTCCTCAGCGAATTCTTCGAGCTCTTCCAGTTCCTGGTCTTCGGCTCGGCGCTCGCGGCGCTCATCCAGGTCTTCGTCGACACTTCCGTCTTCTCTTCGACGCAGGGCGTGTATCTCACGGTCGTGGCGATGCTCGGGCTGGCGTTCCTCCTGAGCATCTGTTCGAGCGTCGACGCGTTCGTGGTCGCCGGGCTCTCCGGGTCGCTGGGGATGGGCTCGATCCTGGCCTTCCTTACCTTCGGCCCACTGATTAACCTGAAGTCGATGCCGATGTACGTACGATTGTTCAGCCTGCCCGCCGTGGCCGCCCTCACCCTCGTGGTGACGCAGATGGCCTTCGTCGGCGCGGTCGTCGTGGAGTTGCGAGGATGGTAAGAACCGCGCTGATGGCACTTGGCGGGGCTGCGCTGGCCGGCCTGCTCGGGCTGCGACTGGCCGATGGCAGTGCCTCTTCGCTCGTGCAGAGCTGGTATCTCCCGGTGCTGCTGGCCTCGGCGCTCATCCTCGGGGCACTGGCGCTGGCCGCAGGGTTCGGCGCGCTTCGAACTCCGGGGGCGCCGCGAACCTTCAGCGTTCGCCCGACCGCGCTGCTCAGCATCGGCCTGGTCGCTGGCGTGATTGTCCTCGGCCTGGCGTTCAAGCCTGAGCCGCTGGGGAGCGCGTCGCTCCAGGTGGACGATAGCGGGCTCAGCGAGTCCTTCAACTTCAGCAACTCCGCACGCGCCGATTCGGACCAGCGCAACGTCTACCAGTGGGCCTACGAGTTCGCGACCGCGCCGCCGGTGCAGCTCAGCGGGCAGGCGGTCGACCTCATCGGCTTCGTCCACCACCCCGGGGATTCGGCGGAGAACCGGTTCACGATTGCGCGCTTCGTGGTCGCCTGCTGCGTCGCCGATGCCCAGGGGTTCACCCTGCCAGTCGAGTGGCCGGAGGCGGAGACACTCGCCGAAGACAGATGGATCCATCTCGTGGGCACGGTCGAAATGGACGCCAGCGGCCGCCCGGTGATCCGCGCCCAGACGGTGGATGCCATTGCCGCGCCATCCAACCCGTACATCTATCCGTAGGGAACGTGGCGCCGTTCTTGCCCTCGCAGCGATAAGCGCGGGGTGCCTCGCCGTGCTCCTGCTCGCCGTCGGTCTCGGCGACCAGCGGACAATCAGCGTGATTCTGACAAGTCCGTCGGAGGGCGCGGAGGTGCCCGGCACGCTCTCGTCGGTCGCATTCACGTTCGACCGCGAACCGGACCGCGAGGCCGTCGAGCGCAACCTCCGGGTGGACCCGCCGGCCGAGGGAGCCCTCCGCTGGCGTGGCAAGACGCTCGAATTCGTCTTCTCATCGACCCTGGCGCCGGGACCGACCAGCTTTACGATCGACCCCGGAACGCTCGGCCGCGGGGGCGAACCGTTGCATGCGTTCACCCTCGCGTTCTCTGTGCGCGAACCCGGCCTCGTTGTCCAGACTTCGGGCGGAAACGAGAGCCAGCTGCTGCTCGTTCGGCCTGGCGGGGAGCCGGTGCCGCTCATCAGCGCCTACCGCATCTCCGATTTCCACGTCTCGCCGGATGGGTCACGCGTGGCCGTCATTACGGCGGGCGAAGACGCGCAGTCCCGGTTGGTCATGGTCGATGCGCGAACCGCGGAGCAGACGATCGTGGTCGAATCGCCGCAGATCAATATCGGAAGCGTGGCCTGGTCGCCCGATTCGCAGACGCTGCTCGTGGTCCGGCGGGATTCTCTGCCGGGCGGGAGCGAAGGCGTGCCGCGCATCTGGCTAATGCGTACCTCCGGCGAGTTCCTGGGGCCGGTCGACCCCTCCGGAGAGCCGACGCTCTCGGCCACGTGGTCGCCGGATGGCCAGGATGTCGCCTACCTCGCGCCTGCAACCGGCCAGCTCATCGCGCGAACGATGGCGACCGAAGTGGCCGAGAATCTCGGGCAGCCGCGCGGTGGAGCACCAGCCTGGACGCCCGATTCGCGCTTCGTCGCGTTCGCGAGCGTGCCGCCCGAAACCTCCAGCGGCGGCCAGCTGCTGCAGCCGGTGCGCGTCAAGGAACCGGGCGGCGAGTACGACCGGATGTTCGGCGCGGCCGGCGAGATTCGCTCCCAGCCGCGGTTTCTCGATAACGACACGCTGCTCACGTTGCGCCGGAGGATTGGGGAGTCCCCGAGCACCGAATTGCTATTCGAATCGCTCGGCAACGGCTCCCTGGAGCGCGCTATCCTCCTGACGAGCGGGAGCGCGCTGGTCCAGGACTGGGATCTCGACGCGACTCGCCGACACGTCGCTTGGGCGAGCCAGTTTGGCAACCTGGCGACGATTACGACCCTGGACCTCGAATCCGGCGAGCGGACCGAACTGGCCATCCAGGGCACGCGCGCGGACTGGATCCCGTGACGCCAGTCGTTCCGGTTCGAGATGTCTCATCTGGCGTGGAACTCCCGGCTGACGGCTCGAATGAGCGTAAGGGAGTGTTCGACCTGCTCCGACGGCGGGCGATCCTCGCCTGGACGGTGGCTATCGTGCTCCTGCTCGGCGTCTTCCTCTTTCGCAGCCAGGACGACCTCGGCAGGAGCGCACGCGCCGTCCGCGATGCCGAGCCCGGCTGGTTGATCGCGGTCGCGCTGCTGGCGATAGCATCGCAGGCGGGGTTTAGCCACGTCCTCTGGCTCATCGTGCGGCGGCTGCACCCGGGTGTGCGCTGGGGCGATGCAGCGAACGCGCACATGCAACGATTCGCGGTCGGGTCGCTCTCGCCATTGCCGGGGCCGGGCGTGATCGCTCTCACTCGGTCGCTTCGAGGGCGAGGTGTGAGCACCCAGAACGGCCTGCTGGCGGTGGCACTGGAGGCGCTGGTGGGCCACGGCTCGCTCGTGCTCTATCTCGCGCCGGTCATGGCGATCCTGGCTTTCGATGGCAAACTTTCGCTCGTGCTGGTCGCTGCAACGGTCGTGCTGGCCGGGATCTTCGTGGCAATTGGCGTGCTGATCGCGGTGGCGCTGCGGCCCGGTCGCCTGCCGGGAGGTCTCGCGCGGCGAATCCCGGGGCGCGTCGAGGCCTACCTCGCGGCTGCCCGCGCACACCGGGTCGAATGGCGGGACCTGGTGCGACCGATGCTCATGGCGCTCGCGATCAACGTGACCGGCGCAGCGACCCTGTACGCGGCTCTCGCAGCGGTCGGCGCCGAACCCGGGATTGCGATGGCCGCGGCCGCGTATGGCGTGGCGACACTTTTCCTGCTGGTCGCGCCGTTCTTCGCGGGCATCGGCATCGTCGAAGTGACCGCCGTGGTGATGCTGCGGCAATTCGGCGTCCCGGCGGACCAGGCACTCGGAGCGACCATCCTCTATCGCGTGGCCGCACTCTGGCTGCCGCTTGCGGTGGCCCTGCTGATCCCGGTGGCGACGCATTCGGTGTTCCTCGGGCGAATTCGGCGGCGATAGACGTCGTTCGCGACTACGGCTGGCCGTGTTCCGCTAGCGGTTCGTCGGCGAACCACCAGCGCCCGAGGCGATGGCGAGTGCGCGTCCACCAGTCGCGTTCGAGCAGCAACAGCACGCCCAGCCCGAGCAGGACGAGTCCGACGATGCCGAGCGTGAGCCAGTACGGCAGCCGCGAGCCGTCGCCCGCCGTGAAGAATCGCACGGCCGAGGCGCCGAGGGTGAGCACACCCACCACCGTCAGCCAGCGCTGGGAAATGAGCAGCCCGCCGACCAGGAGCACGACGCCTTCGCCGATGAGCACGAGTCCGTAGACCGCCTCCCCGGCGAGGCTCTGCTGGGCCGAAGGCAGGACCAGGAGGGCCGCGCCCACGACCAGCCAGAGTTCGTTGAGCAACAGGTGCGGGCCGGCGACCTGGGTTTTCGAGCGCAGGAGCAGCCCGAGGCCCAAAAAGTAGGCCGCGGCGGGCAGGGTGTAGGCCTGCGAGTTCGACGGCTCGAAGGCGGCGATCCCCAATTCGAGCGCGAAGAGCAGGATTGCCGACCCGGCGATGACCAGCTCGCGGGTGCGCTGCCACCAGCCTTCGGCCATGACAAGCACGCCGGTGACGGCCACGATGGCTGCGAACACCGCCCATTCTGCCGTCTGCTCGATGGACTCGTCGCCAGGTAGTGACCAGGCGCGGGCGCTGAGGGCGGCTAGGCCCGTTACCAGCGCGACGACCATCGGCACGGTCGAAAGGACCACGGCGACCTGCCCGGATGCACTCGTTCGTTCTTTGCGGCGCTGCGGCGCGAACGCCACGAATAGGGCCACAGCCGCGCCGGTGTAGGAGAGCGCGAGCGACCAGAGCGGCCAATCGCGCCAGGCCCAGGCGAGGCCCAGCGCCGCGAAGGCGAGCGCGGTCGAGGTGAGCGCGTAGGCGGGTTTGCGCGTGCCAACGACCAGCGCGAGATTCCCGGCGGTGGCGATGGCGACAACCACCGCCAGTTGGCCGAACTGGTCCTCGGAGGCGACGACGGCGATGGCGAAAGCCGCGAATGCACCGGGGACGGCCAGCCAGTGAAGCTCCGGGTGATTGCGGCTGGCGATGGCGACTGCGAGGAACCCGGCGGTCGAGACGCCCGCGAACAGCCAGGCGCTGTCGTGAATTCCGAGTTCGAAGCTTGCGTTGATGAAGCCGAGGGCCGCGAAGAGGAAAGGCATCGCGCCCCAGGTCAGGAGGCGGCGCTCCCACGTGCTGCTTGTTTCCTCCGGCGGCGTGAACAGGGCGAGCAGCCGTCCGTTCGAACGCCATGCGGCGATGCCCCAGGCGGCTGTCGCGAGGGCGAACGCGCCGGCTCCCGCGACCGGGGCCGCCAGGTAGTCCTCGGTGAACGGCACCGGCGCGAGCGAGAGGAGGAGCGCGTACGGCCAGGCCGCCTTCTCGAGCAATGGACGGGGCTGCCACCAGCGGCCAGTGAGTCCAATCGCGATGGCGAAGGCGAGCGGCGCCCAGGCGCAATGCTCACGCGGCCATTCTTGCCACCAGATCACGGAAGCGACGGCGAGCGAGCCAAGCACCGGGACGGTCAGCCAGGAGAGTTCGAACCGCCGGAAGAATGCGTCGGCGAGGGCTGCGGCAAAGAGGATGGTCACCGCGAGCGGAATCTCCCAGGCGGGCGTTTCGTTCGCGACCGGGGTGAGGGTGAAGAGCAGCGCTAGCAGCCCGAGCCCGGCGCAGACGCTTCGCCAGAGATTCGGTTTCGAGCCGCCGACCGCGACTACCCCGGCAGCCGCCCCGAGAGCGAGCATCAGCGAAGCCTGTTCGACCTCGTCGATGGCGGCGAGCGTGGCGACGGCGAGAGCGGTCAGTCCGATGGGCCCGAGTACGGCGTCGAACGGGAGTCTTCGGCGGCCGACCGGGATGACCAGCCAGCAGGCGATGCCGACCACGGCGAAGGTCCATGCCCCTTCGAGCAGGGAAAGCCCGAGGGCCTCGTTCGTGTAGCCGAGCGAGACGAAGAGCAGCCAGCCACCGAGCCGGGCGAGCATCTGCTGTTCCCAACGGCCGGCATTCGCCTGCTGGATCCGGAGGAGGCGGACGATGGCGCCGTCACTGTTCAGCGACGCGACGAGGAACGTGATGGCTGCGGCGGCGAACGCGACCGCACCATGGACCTCGTGGTCGGCGAACTGTGCGACGAAACCAACCGGGACCAGCGCGAGTCCGAGCGCGTACGGCCAACCGGCGAGGGCGAGGAGTTCATCGCGGCGCCATACACGGGCTGACCCGGCGAGTCCGAGCGCGAGCCCTGCCGCGGGGAAGGCCCACCACTCCGGTTCGACGCCGGCCGCCCAGAGGAGCGCACCACCGCCATAAGCGATGACTGCGGGCGCGGCGATGAGCGATGCCCGGAAGCGGGTTCCATCGATGATTGCGGCGAGCGAGAAGAGCGCGAAAGTCAGTGGCACCTGGTACGGCTCAGTGTTCGCTATCCCGGCTGCGGTCGCCGCGATGAGAAGACCATTGGCGCCGGTGGCGAGCGCGCAGGCCCGGAGCGTCAACGCCTCGGCCGGTCGCAGCCAGGCGAGGATGAGGTAGCCCACGCCGGCGGTGACGAAGACGAAGCCGAGCCATTCGCCCTCGAACGAGCCGAAGAACCACCAGAGCGAGGCGCCCGTACCGGCGACCAGCGGTGGCAGCGCGATAAAGGCCTGCGGCAGGCGGTGCCGGTAGGCGACCCAGCCCACTAGCGCGAGCGTGACGAGGTAGGTCACCGGCAGGCGAGCGGGCGCCAGGTCGCTGAAGGCGGCTTCGCGGTGCGCGAAAAGCAGGGCGATGGCACCGCTGGTCCCCGCGATGGCGAGCCAGTCGTTCCGCAATTCACGCCGCAATTCGACCAGCGCGACATAGCCGCCGGCCGTGACAAGGAGCCAGAGTGATAGCCAGCGACCGGAGTCGTCCATCAGCGGGACGGCCGCGGTGAGTGCCCCCGCGAACAGCCCGGCGACCGGCGGCAGCAGGGAGAGGGGGATGACCCGGCGGCCGGGGAAAGCCGAGTGCGCGATCGTCGCGGCAAGGAGCAGGGTCGTGAGCGCGAGCTGCCAGGAGCGCGCGTCGCCGAAGGCGGCCCAGAGCAGAGCGTAGCCAAGGGCCGGGATGGCCATGCTCGCAGCAAGGATTTCGCAGTAGCGGCGCGGGAGGAATCCGGTTCGCTGGGAGGCGTTCGCCCCGAGAGCGGCCAGCATGAACCAGGCGCCGAACCAGCGCGCCGGGAGGTTCAGGGTCGCTCCGAGCGAACCCCAGGCGAGCAGCGTCGCTACCCCCGCCGGGATGACGTAGAGCCGGCCGTAGCCGCGCGCCGCCAGCAGGTAGTAGAGCGCTGCGGTCGAAATCGAGCCGATCAGCCAGACCCACTCCTGCGGCGTATCGCCATCTCGCAGGACTCCGGTGTAGAGCAGCAGGAAGTTGAGCGGCGTGAGGATTGCCCCGAGTCCGAGGAAGACTGGGCTCGCCTCTTTCACCCGGTCCCAGCGGCGAAGGACGATGCCGAGCACGAGGAAGAGCGCCGTGTAGCCGCCGAGAATGGCGCTCTTGGCGAGGTCGCTGAGTCCGTCGCCCTGGTAGTCGACGAGAATGAGCGCCGAGACGGAGAGCATGAACGCGCCCATATAGAGCACGAGGTCGGCCTGGCGGGCCGTGGTCCATTCGCGCACGGCCCCGGCGAGGTCGCGCGGCGGCGAAGGAGGCAGTGGCGTTCGTGGTGGCGGTTCGAACCCGGACCCAGCTTCGGGAGTTGCCGCTGCAACTGCCGGTTCGGGCCTTTCGGACACCGGAAACGCTTCGGCGTTGGAGACGTTCGTGACCGTGGCAGCCACGGCGGCGGGCTGTTCGGCGGCTGCTGGAACTGGCGGTGGAGCGAATTCGGGACGAACCGGTGCCGGTTCGGGCTGGGCAGGAGTCGCCCGGCGGGGACGGCGCGCGGCGACGAGGCGGGTTTCGTAGATGTCGCGCAGGTGCGAGTAGGTTGCGTCGTCGATGGCGTTCGAGGCCTTCAGGTTCGCAAGCTCGGTGAGCATGATGACGTAGATTTCGACGTTGTTGACCGGCAGGGTCCGGGGCCAGCGCGCTCCGCACTCCGGGCATGACGCGACGCGCGCGTCGAAGATTTCGCCGCAGCCGGTGCAATATCGCGGGGTGTACTCGGAGTTATGTTCCACTCGGCACCAATCCCCGCCCAGTATAGGGCGACTCCGCTGCTCGCCGCCTTCGCTGCTTGCGACCGACCGCAACGGCGCCGGGGCGGCCGGATTCGGCGCGAGGCGGACAGTGAAGGCGACCTTTTCGTGCCCTGCAACGGATTCGTTAGCTCCCCTGCGGGCTGGTGATGCGATAGCAGCGGGCCCTCCCGGACACTACGAGGAGCGCGCGACCGGCGTGGGGAGCAGGCAGCATGAACGTTCCTGGCGTCACCCGCCCGGCCTATCTTGAAGCGGATTCGCCGCCTCGGCCGTGGTCGCGGGAGTTCTTCTCGAAGGCCATCCATATCTATCGCAAGGATGACCTCGCTGGCGCGTCAGCGGAGCTTTCCTTCCGCTTCGCCATCGCCATTTTCCCGTTCCTTTTGCTCCTGCTAACCATCGGTGCATTCGCCGCGAACATCGCCGGCGATGGCGAAGAACCATCGCAGTACGTGACGGACATCTTCGGGGGCTCCCTCCCGGGCGATACTGACCGCTTTATCGAGACGCAAGCGCAGCAGATCGTCGAGAACGATAGCTGGAGTCTCCTGGCGCTTGGACTCGTCGGCACCCTCTGGACAGCGACGCTCGGCACCCTTTCGATCATGAAGGCGACCAGCCGGATCAACGACGTCGAAGAGACGAGGCCGTTAAGGAAACGCGTACCTCTGGCCCTGGCGCTCACGATGGTGGCGGGCGGCGCGATTATCCTCACGCTCGCAGTGACGCTTGTGACCGAGTTGTACGCGCAAGACATCGTCGGACTTGTTGGCCTGGGCGATGGCTACTCCTGGCTCGTCGCCGTCGCCCGAGTGCCTGTAGTGCTCCTGGTCGTAACGGCTGCTGTCAGCCTTGTCTACTGGCTCGCGCCGAACTGTGGGCAGCCATTCCACTTCGCGACGCCCGGCGCGCTTGTGTTCGCGGTTGGTTGGGCGATTTCCAGCTGGCTCTTCGCCCTCTACGTGGCGAACTTCGGCAACTACACGGCGACCTACGGGACGCTTGGCGCGGCCCTGATCATGCTCATCTGGCTGCAGATCACGTGTACGCTGCTCTATCTCGGCGCCGAATTGAACGCGCTCGTCGACCCTGGCGTGAAGAGCAAGGGCAACACTGGTTGAACGGCGGAGCACACTCCCAAAAGGTCTGGGGTGTCGCTGAGCGCTCAATGCGCGAGACTTGGTACATGAATAGCACCGAATCCGGGCCACACTCCCGGCGAGCGGGCATCCTCCTGCATCCGACCTCGCTGCCAGGGCCGGGAGCGAACGGTACGCTCGGGCACGCGGCACACTGGTTCGTCGACTTCCTCCGCTCGGCGAACGCATCGGTCTGGCAGGTTCTGCCACTGAGCCCGCCAGACGGCGGCGCTTCGCCTTACGCTTCGCGGTCGGCGTTTGCGGGCGGTGCGCACCTCATCGATGAGTCCTTCGACGATGGGCCCGCAGACCCCGCCGCTTATGGGGAGTTCCGCGACCTCGCCTCTTTCTGGCTCGAAGACTGGGCCCTGTTCGAAGCGATCCGGGCGCAACTCGATTTCGCGCCGTGGTGGGAGTGGCCCGACGACCTTCGCCGCCGCGAGCCGCGGGCACTCGACCGCGCCAGGGTCGAACTCCGGGAGAACATCGAGCGCGAGCGGCAGGCGCAGTGGCGGTTCTGGCGGCAGTGGCAGAGTGTCCACCGCTACGCGAACGAGCGCGGCGTCGATATCCTCGGCGACATCCCGATTTTCGTGGACCACGACAGCGCGGACGCCTGGGCACATCAGCGGCTCTTCAAACTCACCGACACGGGCGAGTTAATCGTGCTCGCAGGTGTGCCGCCCGACCTTTTCTCGGAAAGCGGGCAACGCTGGGGCAATCCCCTGTTCGACTGGGAGGCGATGGAGAACGATGGCTATCGCTGGTGGATCGAGCGGCTGCGCTGGTC
>JBBSKE010000015.1:0-18151 GCA_038256595.1 Tepidiformales bacterium
CGAAAAGCGGTCCTTGATGTTAGAGCACACGCCGGAATCGGAAGAACACGCGCTGGCAACCCCGAAGGCGCCGATGCCAAGCACCGCCAGCACCGCCAGGGCGGCCACTGGGACCTTCCAGCGCTGCTTCGAGGGCGATAGTACGGCGGTGCCATCCAGGCGCGTTGGCGGCGCGCTGGACTGGGTCGAGCGAACGAGCAGGCGAAAGGCCGTCGGCGTCTCTTTCTCGACTTTCACGCCGCGCTGGGGCTGCACGCGCACCGGGATGGTGACCGTCTCGCCGGGCTGCACCACGGTGTCCGGCGGGATCGTGAACTGCAGCTTCTCCTCGTCGTCCGTGCCTTCAATGAGCAGCGGCGCGGCCACGTTCCCCGTGTTGACGACGGTCAACATGAATGGCCCCGTCCCACGGAGCGGCCGGAGCGAGCTCTCCAGCCGCTCGATAGTCGTAACCGAGAACTCGCCGATGGCGCGAACATCAATGCCGTGTTGCCGGGACTGGACGACAACGGTAAACGGGTGCGAGCCGGCCCGCGCTGTCGAGTCGGCGGGAGGGCGAAAGACGACGGTCAGCTCGTCCTTCGAACCGGGCAGGAGCGAGATGCGCGGACGCGCAATCTGGACCCACTCGGGCGGTACACCTTCGATCGCGACCGTGAACTCGTCCACGATTGAGCCGCGGTTCATGAGCGTCACAGAGGCTGCCGCAGCTGTCCCAGGGGCGATTGGCGCTGCCGGCGAGGCGAGCGTGACGCCGATAAACTGTCGCTTCGAAGCCTCGGACTGGGCTGCCATCGCGGCCGAGGCGGACATGTCGCCAGCAGCCGGCGTTTGCATGGCCTGCGCGAGATGGTGTGGGATGGCCGTGGAGTGCGGCGGGGCGGGTGCGGGCATCGAAGGGCCAGTGTGGACCGGCGGCACCGTGTAGACCGTCTCGACGGGCCTCGGAGGCGGCGCCGGGGCCGTGTACACCGGCGGCGGAGCGGAAACGACCGGGGTTGGCGTTGCAGGCGGTGGGGCTGCCTGTGGGATCACGTAGACCGCGCGGGCATCGCCGAAGCGTAGCTCCGAACCGGGCGCAACGACTCGCCGCTCGTCCGGCTGGAGTTGGACGCCACCGACGAACGTCCCTGTGGCGGAGGCGAAGTCCTCGACGAAGAGTTGGCCGTTCTCCACGGTGAGATGCGCATGCCGCCGCGAAATCGAGACGTGCGGAATGACGACCCGGTTGCCATCAGCGCGGCCGACGATGGCCGACGTGAAGTCGATCGCGTACTCCTTGACCTGGCCATCAGGAGTGGTGATGCGCAGGAATCCGGGGTCGGGCATGCGGACCTCAGGGAGCGAGTTTGGCGGTAGCATACCCCCGGGTGCGGTCCGCTGCCATCTCGACGCGCCGATGTTTACCGGGTCGTCATGAAATTGGTAGCTGCGTTCGGTACTGGAATCACGTAAATTCTCGGGGTGAACGGCACTCTGCGAGCGGCGATGGCGACGGCGGTAATCTCCGCCGTGCTGTTCGCGGGCTGCGGTTCGAATACGACCGCGCCTGCCTTCCAGGATACCGCCGACGGGCTGGTGGGCGCCGGGGACGCCGATTCTCATGCCACGGCGGAAGCACAGCTGGGCATGCCGAGCCGGGCCCCGGCAGCCACACGCACTCCTGCTCCGCGACCAAGTGCGACGGCATCGAACTCGACGACCGCTATTGCTTCGGCGACGAATTCTACGACTGCCACAGCTTCGGCGACGAATTCGGCGACAAGCGTCCCGCCGCCTGCCGGGATTGCCCAGTTGCCATCGGCGACACCTTCGCGGACAGCTATGCCCGCGAATTCAGCGACCGCGACGCGTGCCCCGGCAACGACTGTGCCAACTGCCACGCACTCTCCGGCGCCCCCAACGGCGACGCTCCCGCCTCCCTCGCCGACACAAACGAGCCAGCCGCCAACCGCGACCCAGGCACCCCCGACGGCCACCAGGACGCCAGTGCCGCCCACAGCCACCGCAACGGCCGTGCCACCAACGCCGACGCCGACCAGTGTTCCGCCAACAGCAACGCCACCGCCGCCCACAGCAACGGCGACCGAGGCACCGGCGCAGCGCTGCGACCCGTCCTACCCGACCGTCTGCATCCCTCCGAGCCCGCCGGACCTGGATTGTGGAGAAATCGGATTTCGCAATTTCGAAGTGCGCGGCGCCGACCCGCATCGCTTTGATGGCGACAACGACGGAATCGGCTGCGAATCCTGAGGCGCGCGTCCCTTCGCGTTTCGGCCTGGCGCACGGGACACGAAAATGCCCGGCACTTACGAGCCGGGCATTGACCATGCATTGATGGCGCTCTGGCGGGGTACCAGCGGAGGATTTTGGGTCAGACGGCCAGGGAGGAGGGAGCGCCGTCGTCGAAATTCGTGAGCATCTTCTCAGCCTCTTCGATGCTTTCGAGGCGAACGATGCCCTTGCGAATCGCGTAGCGAATGAGGTCGGTGCGGTTGCGGGCGTGGAGCTTGGCCATGATGTGGGCCTTGTGCGCTTCGACGGTCTTCACGCTGATGTAGAGCTCGTTGGCGATGCCCTGGTTCGTGTAGCCCTCGGCGATGAGCTGTAGAACTTCGCGTTCGCGTGCGGTGAGGGTCTCGGCCCCGGTCTTCTGGTCCGCGCGCTTGGACTGGTAGAGCACCTCGGCGAGGTCGAAACCTTCGCTGAGCGCGCTGGAGAAGTACTTGTTCCCGCGGTAGACCGTCTGGATCGCGAGCACGAGTTCGGAGACATCGGACTTCTTGACGATGTAACCCGAGGCTCCGGAGCGGAGCGCATCGAGGAGTTGGTCTTCATCGACGAAGCCACTGAGCATGACAACATGCGTTGACGGGGAGATTCGGCGGATCTGACGGGTCGCTTCGAGCCCATTGAGGCCGGGCATGACGACGTCCATGAGCACGACGTCCGGGTTGTGCTTTTCGACCGCGATTACGGCCTCGCGGCCATTTTCGACGTCGGCGACGACTTCGAGTTCCGGCTGGTTTTCCAGCAGCATGCGCAGCGCCTGGCGAATGACAGCATGGTCGTCCACGAGGAGGATGCGGATGGTGTGCCCGGGCCTCGGGCTCTGGGAGACTCCTGTACGGGTGGCAACCGGGCGAGTCATTCTATTGGGGGTCATCGACATTCTTTCCTCCGCGGTGGGTATCCCGGCTAGCTGTTCCCTAACATCTACCCGGGAGCAACTGCCTAAGGGAAAAACCCTTAAGAACCTATAAGGGAGCATACGGCCACGGCATAACGGTCGTATCGGTGAAATCCCTTATAAACAGGCAATCCAGCCCCACGAGGGGTCATTTGTCACACGGAGGGCCAAGAAAAACCCGGCGACCGTGTGCCAATTGCTGTCTACGCCTATCCAACACCTTCTGTAGAAGAATAACAACAGTCTGAAGATGTTTTTCTGGAGAGAAAGAGTAGACGGCGCGTGACAAGTGGCCGACCGGGTAGTCTTCTTCGAATTCGAAGGCTATTCGCTAAAAAATGCGCGCTCGATATGGCCGGGTTCGGCCGCGAGATGGAGTTCCGAACGGAGCGCCATTACATGGTCGCTGTTCGCGATATGTTCGGCGGATAGCTCATTGTCGTAGACGGAGATCCGGGCGATTTCGCCGCTGTTGTCATGGGGCTTGAGGACCATCGAAGATTCGCAGCCGGGCTGGCTGAGAGAATACTCGTTGAGCTTTTCCATGAGTTCCTGGATGCGCGCGCTCTGGCCGGGACGCGGCTTAACAATCGAAAGACGGACGTAGGGCATCTGTCATGCACCTCTTTACCCTGGGATGCCCCAATCATACGGCCTGAGGTTACGAAAAAAACCCCCGCGCTGCGGGGGTTTATAGGATTCGGCCGAAGCATGCTCGGAACGTTTAGAGGCGGAGCTTGCCATGAGACGGCTGGCGGCGGCGCTGACGCTGGGGCAGGGCAGCTTCTTCAGCGGCGAGGTCCACCGGCGGGCTTGTCAGCACTTCGTGGACATAGCCGCACATGATGCAGCTCCCATAGGTGCCATGCCAATCGCGTTCTACAATCATGGAACCGCGACACTTGGGACAAGACTTCGGTGGTGCAGCCTGCAAAGCCGGCATAATGGAACTCCTCCTGCTATTGGCGTGGAGTGCTACCCTCTCACTCCTGGATACGAGCGGCCTGCTCGTCAGGGCCTTCCGAAAAGCCTGCGGGGTTAGCTGGCGGGTTCGGGCGGAAGGGTTGCCCTATCGGCCCACGGCCGAATTCACCCCAGAGAACTTGGTTCCCCCGTTGCGCTGCTCTGGCGCATTCGGCTTAAGTGACATCATGGGATTTGAGCGCGCGCAAGGTTCGCGTAACAAACCTGCACTCGGAACATACCGATAATCGCGATGGCCTGTCAACGGTTCCTCCCTCTGGGAACAGTATGTTTCGAAGGTTGGCGTATGTTTTATCGGTGGTATTGACGCGACAACTCGGCTCGCTACCAACACAGTCCCTTTTCGACACAGAACTGCCGCTGCGGAGGCCCTACACCTGCCCGGCCGGGTCGTCCAGGGAGCTGCGACAGCCGAGCACTGCAGGCCGCCTCAGTGCACTTGCGTCCGTTTCGATCGAGTCCAGATGGCGTCTGCAGCACCTGGAACCTGGCAGGGCGCCGAAGGGCATCCATGACGGCTCGCGCGGGCCGGGGAGCCCGGTGCGCGCTACTCTGCGGGCTCGACGAACTCCTCCGCCAGCATGCCCATGACAATCAGGTCGAGGTATCTCCCGTGGGTGTACACGGCACGGCGGCGGCGCCCTTCGTGGAGGAAGCCAACCTTCTCGTAGGCACGCACAGCCCGCTCGTTCTCGGCCAACACTTCGAGTTCGAGGCGCTGCAGGTTCATCATCTGGAATCCGAAGCGGCAGAGCGTGCGCACGGCGTCCGTCCCGTACCCCTTGTTGCGAAACTCGGGGTTGCCGAGCGTAATCGCGAGCCAACCACAACGCGATTCTGGCTCCTCGACGTGGATGGCCATATCGCCGATGAGCGTCTTTTCGGCGATCGTTTCGACCGCGAATCGAGCGTGGGCATAGCCGATATCGGCGCCGGCGGCGATGCGGTCGCGCACGGCGGCACGCGAGCGGGGATAGCGCACAAGGTTCCAGAGCACGACATCCGGATCGGACATCCAGCGGAACACTTCCTGTTCATCTTCTGGTTCGCGTGCGCGCAGACGGACGAGGGCGCCTTCGTATGGTGAGCAGGTTGCCAATGGCAACCCCCTTTCTTCGATCGCCGGACGATAGCACTGCATCCGGCACGCAACAAGGGGGCGGTTACCCGCCCCCCTGCTGGTGTAGTCTGACGCACTTGTCTGTTAGCTGATGAACAGAGGCGCAAGCACGAGCGTGATGGTGGACAGGAGCTTCACGAGAACGTGGAGCGCCGGGCCTGCGGTGTCCTTGAACGGGTCGCCCACGGTATCGCCAACAACGGCGGCGGCGTGCGTGTCGGAGCCCTTCTTCACGACGGTTCCATCGTCGTTCATCATGCCGCCGGTTTCGATGAACTTCTTCGCGTTGTCCCAGGCGCCGCCGGCGTTGTTGAGATACGTGGCGAGAAGCACGCCGGCGATGGTGCCGACCATGAGCATGCCGGCGACGCTGAGCCAGCCTTCGTTGCCATCGCCACCGAAGGCGTAGCGGAAGATGACGCCAACGAGGATGGGGAGGCCGACAGCGAGGATACCGGGGGCGATCATCTCGCGCAGGGCAGCGCGGGTGGTGATGTCCACGGCGCGGGCGTAGTCGGGGCGAACTTCGCCCGTCATGATGCCCGGGTTTTCGCGGAACTGGCGGCGAACCTCTTCGATGATGCCGCCGGCCGCCTTGCCCACCGCGCGAATCGCGAGGGAGCTAAAGAGGAAGGCGAGCATCGCGCCGAGGAAGGCGCCGACGAACACCTCAACCTTGCCGAGGTTGATCGGCATGATGCGCGGCAGCGGGTGCGGGCTGCCTTCGCTCACGGTGAGGGCAAGAATCGCGGCTCCCTGTTCGGCGGTCAGGTCGCCGTCGTTCTGGAGCTTCCCGATGAGGCCCTTGGTCTCGGCGGAGTCTGCAACGATCAGCCGTTCGACTTCGCGCTCGCCAAATTGGTCTTCGTTGCCGATGGCGTCGCGCTGTTCTTCAAGGGCGGCCTTGTAGTCGTCGATCGCGAGGACGGCCGCGCCGTTCCGGGAATCGCCGACGGGGAGCAAGTCCAGGTCCTGGATGAGGTCGACGTAGCGGCCCGTATTCTCGATTGCGATCTTCTCGAATTCGACGCGCACCTCATCGAGGTAGGCCGTGAAGAGGAGGAAGGCGGCAAGCGCAGCAGAACCGACCGCGTAGCCCTTGGTGAGCGCCTTGGTGGTGTTGCCGACGGTGTCGAGCTTGTCCGTGATGATGCGGGCTTCCGGCTTGGAGTCGGTCGCCATTTCGGTGATGCCACCGGCGTTGTCGGTGATTGGCCCGAAGGTGTCCATCGCGAGCACGTAGGCGGCGGACATGAGCATGCCCATAGTCGCGACGGCTGTGCCGAAGACGCCGGTGGAGATGTTCGAGACATTCTCCAGGTCAGCCTGCTGGCCGAGCACGAACGAGAGGACGAGCGCGGTGCCAACCGTGATGGCGGTGACGGCCGTGGTTTCGAAGCCGACGGCAGTACCAATGATCATGTTGGTCGCGGGGCCAGTCTTCGAAGCGCGGGCGATTTCCTGCACCGGGCGCCAGGCGCCGGCGGTGTAGTACTGGGTGATGTAGACGAAGGCGATGCCTGTCGCGATACCTACTAAGCCGGCAAAGAAGAACCAGTGCCAGACGTCGCCGAGCATCTGCTGACAGCAAATCGCGAGGAAGATGATGCTGATGACCGTGATGGTCCAGTAGCCGCCATTGAGGGCGCCCATCGGGTCGGAGATGCGCTTCGCCCAGAAGGGGACAGTGAGCATGCCGATGATGGTGGCGAAGACGCCGAAGGAGCGGAGAACGAGGGGGAAGAGAATCCACTCGACGTCGCCGGTGCCGGTGAAAATGGCGACACCCAGGATCATCGCGCCGATGTTCTCGGCAGACATGGATTCGAAGAGGTCGGCGCCGCGGCCGGCACAGTCGCCGACGTTGTCACCAACAAGGTCCGCGACGACGGCGGCGTTGCGAGGGTCGTCTTCGGGGATGCCGGCTTCGACTTTGCCGACGAGGTCGGCGCCGACGTCGGCTGCCTTGGTGTAGATGCCACCGCCAAGCTGGGCGAACAGTGCGACGAACGAAGCACCGAAGCCGAAGCCAACGATCAGGAACGGCGTCTCATCGATCGGGTGACCAAGGACGCGGCTGTAGATCGCGAACATCGCGGACACGCCGATGAGGCTGAGCGCGACGACGAGAAAGCCTGAGACGGCGCCACCGCGGAGTGCGGTATTGATGGCGTCCGGAAGGCCATATTGAGCGGCGGCGGCGGTGCGGCCGTTCGCTCGCACGGCAATTGCCATCCCGATGTACCCGGAAATAGCAGATGCCGCAGCACCGACGGTGAAGGCTATGCCCGTGAGCAAGCCTATTTCGCCGGATTCCTTGAAGATGCCGACGATTGCCCCCACGACGATAGCCGTGACGGCGGCAAGGATGCCGATCGTCCGGTACTGCCGGCTGAGGAAGGCATTCGCACCTTCAAGGATGGTGCCGGCGACCTCTTGCATCGAAGCAGTTCCCTTGTCCCGTTTCAGGACATCGATTGCCAACCAAATGGCAAAGAGAACTGCAGCGGCGCTCGCCAGCGGGATCATGACCTGAGCCAAGAGCATAGGTGTTTCCCCTTTTTTTGAGACTTTCGCTGTTTGAACGGATTGGTTGACACGCGGGTACACACGGGCCAACGGCCGCCCATCCGACGCGCCGCGTGCGGAACCTTATCAGCGGCGATCGTTAAGGGGAATTAACCTTGAGAATCGCGAAAGGTAAAATTTTCGGAAGGGAATATCGCGAGTCGGAAACGCCCAAAATAGTGCGACTTTCAAAACACACTTCGGTTTTCGTGATGGTAGCCAAAGAGGTTTTCTATCGCGCTTGCAGCGCGGCACGATGGCCCGCACGATCGCCTGACTACCAGTGGGAGCCAGCCATGCGCGAAGTCGCCGAATTAAACGGGGATGGAATCTCCGCCGAGCTCCGGGAAACCATCCACGCGATCAATGACGCGCTGGGCAGCCCCGTCTCATTCCTGCCCATCGATTGGTCACTCGAGCGGCGCGAGAAAGACGACCGCGCCCACGATGAGGCGATCGAACTGAGCCGCGCGCTCGGCGTGGCCATGAAATACCCGACCGTGACGAAGACCGTGAGCCCGAACCAGGTGCTGCGCGACCGGCTCGGCCTCGCCGTGATCCATCGCCCCTGCAAGACCTACCCGGGCGTGAGCAAGAACTACACCGGCGACATCGATGTCCACGTCGTGCGCGTGGCGACTGGCGGGACGTACGAAGACGCCGGCCACCGGATCGGCTACCACTCGGCGGTCAGCGTTCGCATTATGGAACGTACGCCGGTCGAGCACGCGGCCCATTTTGCCTTCCGCCTCGCCGAGAAGAATCGCCACAAGGTGGTCTCGACGAGCAAGTACACGATCCAGCGCGCCGCCGACGGGCTCTTCGAGGACATCATCGCGGAGGTCGCGCTGGAGTACCGGAACACCTCCCACGAGAAGGAGTTGTTCGACGCCCTCCTCGCGAAAATGATCCTCCGGCCGGAACGCTTCGACGTGATCGTTACACCAAATGAATATGGCGACTTCCTGAGCGACATGATCTACGGCCTCATCGGCTCGGTCGGCCTGGGTGCGAGCTGCTCCTACGCGTTCACACCGAGCCACAACGCCGAGATTGGCGTCTTCGACCCGGCGGGCGGCACGGCGCCGGATATCGCCGGGAAGGGCATCGCCAACCCCTCAGGCGCGATCGAGGCGTACGCGTACATGCTCGAATACTGCGGCGAGTTCGCGCTCAGCAAGGCGCTGCTCGACGGCCTCTTCGCGGCCATCGCTGCGGGCGAGCGCACGGGCGACATCGGCGGAACTCTCGATACTGCCGGGTTCACAAAGGCAGTGGTGGATCGAGCGCTGGCTGCGAAGCGATAGGGTTGGCCGCCTGGCCATATAGTTGAGGTATCGACCGATGGCTGCGAAGTCTTATCGGCGGACTGGAGCGAGACGATGCCTGGTCCAAACGAACAAACGGACACCAGCCGATTCGCGAATAGAGGCGGAGCAAGAACTCTGGCTGCCCAGCCATCGTCCGGAACGTTCGAAGATTGGGCGAATATTGCGGTCGCTGGAAAGTATTGCGTCGGCAATTTTCAACTCGAGCGGAAATGGGCGCCACCCGCGACTTTAGTGATGGCCTGATCCATCTGGCGGAGCTGCACAGGCCGTCCGTGCCCGGGCGAACACGATATCCTTGAGCCGGATCGCGCCAGGCCCAGTGAGGTCCGACGTGGTGCGCGCCTCTACTTGTAGCCTACGGCCTAGAGAGCCCGCCCGCTGACACGAGCGTCATTCGAAGCTAGGACCCGCAGCCGGTAGAATCCCGCGCCATACCGATACGCGGGAGTAGCACATGCCAGGACCGTTGGATGGCGTCAAAGTTCTCGAATTTACCCAGATTATCGCCGGGCCGTTCTGCGGCATGTTGCTGGCCGACATGGGCGCGGATGTTACGAAATTCGAACCGATCGAGGGCGAAGTCTGGCGCCTCACCGGACAGCTTATTCCGAAGGAATCGCGCGTCTACCTGAGCCTCAACCGGGGCAAGAAGGGGGTCGCAATGGACCTCCGCCAGCCGGAAGCGCAGGCCGTCGTCCACGAACTCGTGAAAGAAGCGGACGTCGTGCTCATCAATTATCGCCCGGGTGCTTCTGCCCGCATGGCGATCGACTACGAGACCTTGAGCGCGATTAATCCGCGCATCATCTATTGCGAGAACACCGCGTTCGGACGCGAAGGGCCGCTTGCGAAGCTCGGCGGCTACGACATCATCGTCCAGGCGCTCACCGGCCTCATGGCGGGCGAAGCGAAGATGGACGGCGACGTTCCATCCTATATTTACCCCGCAATCGCCGACTATTCGACCGGTATCCAGATGTCGAACGCGGTCTGCGCGGCGCTCTATTCGCGCGAGAAGACGGGTAAGGGCCAGCGCATCGATTGCACCCTGCTCGGCACGTCGCTCGCCATCCAGACCTCCCAGTTCACCTGGATCGACGCCTTCGACGACGCGATGCTCCACCCGATGCTCGCCGAGGTGCAGGACGCGCGAAACGAGCAGAAGACGTTCGCCGAACAGCTCGTGATTCGCGGCAAGTACCGCCCGGGCGTCTCTGGGAACCTCTACTACCGCGTCTACCAGGCGAAGGACGGCTTTGTGGTCGTCGGCGCTCTGAGCGACCCCCTGCGGCGCGCGGTGCTGAAACTGACGGGCCTCGAAGACCCGCGCCAGCGCCCGGACGGCTCGTTCGACATCCTCATGCCCGGCTTCGATGTGCTGGGACCGCCCCTCGTCGCGAAGGCCGAGGAGATCTTCCGCTCGAAAACGACCGACGAGTGGGTGCAACTGCTTGCCGCCGAAAATGTCCCGGTCGGGCCGGTGCACTTCGTCGAGGAGCTGTTCGACAACGAGCAGGTGCGGGCGAACAACCTCGTGCAGGACATGGAGCATCCGCTCCTCGGCCACTACCGGATGGTCGGACCCGCCTTCCAGATGTCGGAGACGCGGCTGGAGCCGACGGTGACCAGCCCGGTGCTCGGCGCCGACACCGACGCCACCCTGCGCAAGGCTGGCCTCAGCGACGAGAAAATTGCGGAACTGCGAGGGAAAGGCGTCATCCTTTAACGAAAATCGCGCTCCCGTAACGAAAAGACGGCTTTCCGCGCGTGGAACCGCTCCGCTCACCTCTGGTAGGGTAGGTCAACGGAAGAACTGTACTGGGAGGTGAGCGGTATGCGAACGAAATGGAAGACAGGTACCCGGGCTTTGCCAATCCTGGCGCTGCTCAGTGGCTTCGCGCTCGCGGCATTCGCGGTGTTTGCCGGGGCGAGCAAGCCCACGACCGGTGTGGCCCAGGGCCTCGAGTATCGCGTGTTCGGCATCCAGGCGGCCTGCGACAGCTGCGGCCAGGCAACGGCATCGCCCACGGCCACGACAACCATCTCCGCGACCAACACGGCGACCGCGACGGGTACTACGACGCCGGACAGTGAGACGCCCACGGCCACTCCCACCCAGGAAACGCCGACTCCGACCGCTACGCCAACCGAGAATCCCGACACGACCTGCACCGGCGCGGTGGCCGAAATCACCGCCCTGGATAAGTCGAGTAATCCGGAGAAGGTCACAATTACTGGCTCGGGCAACCTCTCTGGCTGGTACATGTTCAGCGAGAACGGCAACGAAAGGTTCATCTTCCCCGAAGGCTTCGTCCTCAACGGGAGCGTCGATGTGCAATCGGGTCCGGCGGCAACGGGGAACGGGACGACGACCCTGCTCTGGACGACGGAGAACATCTGGCACAACACCGAGGACGACGACGCCTATCTCTGGAACTGCGGCGACTTCTTCAAGGGCAAGTTCCCGCCGAACTAAACGGCGAACACGTTCGCACGAAGGAAAACGAAGAGAGGCAGCCAGGCTGGCTGCCTCTCTCGTTACCACAACCTCCGTACGTCCCAGACGATGTGAGCCCGGGCACGCCTCGGCCACTCGATTGCCTGAGGTTACGCACGAGCCTCGAATCAGAGCGCAGGCCGCTGCAGGTGCCAGTCGGTCGCGGATTCGTAGGCGTGGCCCGCGCGGAGGACAGTTGCTTCGTCGAACGGCCGGCCGACGAGCGAGAGGCTGATCGGCATCCCTTCGCGCGAAAAGCCGCAGGGCTGCGAGAGCACCGGCAGGCGCGCGAGGTTGAACGGCAGCGTCAGACTCGCGAGCAGCCCTTCGACCGCGATCTCCTTGTCGCCGATCCGCATGCTCGTCGCGCCGATCGGTGGCGCCGTCACGGGCATGGTGGGCGCGAGCAGCAGGTCGTAGGTCGTGAGGAGCTGCTGGCAGGCGGCTCGCACGCGGCCGCCGGCTGAGATGGAATCGATGACCTCGCGCGGGGTCGGCTGCGGCGCATTCAGCACGTTCTGCATGCCGGGCCCGAAATCGCCGGGGCGGATGGCCCAGTTATCCCCGTGAATCGCGTGCGCTTCAGCGTAGACGGCGCGGAAGGCGAATCCCGTCGTCTGCCGGTCAAAGCCGGGGTCCACTTCGTCCACGGTCGCGCCGAGGCTGCGGAGGACGTCCGCGGCGGCATCGACGGCGGCGTTGATCTCCGGGTCCGGGCAATCCGCGAACATCCCGCGCAGGAGACCGACGTGGAAGCCGCGAATGCCGTCGCGCAGGCGGCCCGTGTAGTCGCCGACAGGCACATTCGCCGAGTTCGGGTCGAGCGGGTCGTAGCCGGCGATGGCCTGGAGCATGATGGCCGAATCTTCGACCGTCCGCGTAATCGGGCCGGCATGGTCGTAGAGATAGGACATCGGGAAGACGCCGCGCTTGCTCACGCGGCCGTAGGTAGGCTTGATCCCGGCGCATCCGCAGGCGGCGGCGGGCATGCGGATGCTGCCGCCGGTGTCGGTGCCCATCGTCCCCAGGGCGAGGCTGGCAGCGATCGCCGCGCCAGAGCCACCACTCGAGCCTCCGGGGATACGCTCCGTGTTCCAGGGGTTACGCGTCGCACCCCAGAAGACATTGTTCGTGGTCGAACCGAAGGCGAACTCGTGTGTGTTCGTCTTACCGAGGAGGATTGTGCCCGCCTCGCGCAGCTTCGTGGCCGCGGGGCAGTCTTCATGGGGCACGAAATCCTCGAACACCTTCGAACCGGCTGCCGTGCGAATTCCGGCGGTCTCGTAGAGATCCTTCAGGGCGATGGGGATGCCGTGGAGTGGCCCGCGATCCCGTCCGCGAGAGAGTTCGTCCTGCGCGGCCTTCGCATCGGCCCTGGCACGCTCGGCAGTCACGGTGACGTAGGCGTTGATCAGCGGGTTGTGCTGTTCGATGCGCGCGAGGTAGGCCTCGGTGAGCGCGACTGGCGTGGTTTCGCCGGAGCGCAGGGCTCCAGCAGCATCGGCGATGGTCAGGGTCGTCAGGTCGGTCATGGTTGCCTCCGGGGTGCGCGAGTGGGGCATTGTATGCCGCTGGCGAAGGAAAGCGTGAGGAGTTTTCGGCCTGGCACTTGACGATACGATGCTAGGTGCCGAAAGTTTCGATGAGATGTTCATTGAGACCGCTACCACCGCACTCGCACTGGCTGCAGCAGCAGTCGCAGCGCAGGCGCGCGGGTAAGGTTGGCGGTCGGTAACACTATTCCGATCTAAACTGCATGAGGCCGCCACTCGAGAGGCGGCCTTTTTCATGGGACGTCTCGGCGGGGGGCCAGGGAGGGAACCATGATTGCCACCGATTCCGGCGATTCCAGCCGTTTTGTCTCCGAACGTCTTCACGCGGTGCCCGCGAGCGGGATTCGGAAGTTTTTCGACTTACTCGCGACCATCGAAGATGTCATCTCCCTCGGCATCGGCGAACCCGACTATGTGACTCCCCTCCCCATCCGGCGCGCAGCCATCGCCAGCATCGAACACGGCGAAACCCACTACACCTCCAACTATGGCCTCATGGCCCTTCGCGAGAAAATCAGCGAGCTGACCTTCCGGCGGTACGGCGTCTACTACGACCCCGCGACCGAAATTGTGGTCACCAGCGGCTCCAGCGAGGCCCTCGACATCGCCTTTCGCGCGCTCATCGACCCCGGTGACGAAGTGCTCTGCGCCGACCCCTGTTATGTCGCGTATAAGCCGACCACGGTAATGGCCGGCGGCTGTTTCCGTCCCGTCCCGACCTACGCGCAGAACGACTTCCGCCTGATGCCCGGCGAAACCGAGGCCGCCGTTACGGACCGCACCAAACTGCTTCTTCTCGGCTATCCCTCGAACCCCACCGGCGCGGTGATGGGCCGCGAAGACCTGCTCGCGGTCGGTGAGGTGGCGAAGAAGCACGACCTCGCGGTCATCAGCGACGAACTCTACGACCGGCTCACCTACGACGGGACGCATACCGCGTTCCCCTCGCTCCCCGGCCAGCGCGAGCGCACGGTGCTGATTAACGGCTTTTCGAAGGCGTACGCGATGACTGGCTGGCGGCTGGGCTGGATCTGCGCGCCGGCGCCGCTCGCCGAGGCGATCATGAAGGTCCACCAGTACGTGATGATGTCGGCCCCCACGGCAGCCCAGTACGCAGGTATCGCCGCCCTGGATGAGGGCGAAGCCTTCGTCGAGGAGATGGTCGAAGAGTACAACCGGCGACGGCGGCTCATTGTCGACGGCTTCAACGCGATCGGCCTGCCCACCTTCGAGCCAAAGGGCGCGTTCTACGCCTTCCCCGACATTCGCGGCACCGGCCTTTCGAGCGAAGCCTTCAGCGAGTTGCTGCTCACCGAAGAGCGCGTCGCCGTGGTGCCGGGGAGTGCCTTCGGCGAGCACGGCGAGGGCCACGTGCGCGCCTGCTACGCGAGCAGCTACGCGAACATCGAGCGGGCCCTGGAACGGATGGGCCGGTTCGTCCAGCGGCACAAATGAGCCGCGAGTTAAGGCGGGCCACTCGCCCCTGACGGGTGTTCTGTCCTATATTGTTTCGGATTTCACAATGCGAGAGGCCGGCCTAAATGACGGCTGAACCCACACTCCAGGAACTGCGCGAACTCGTCGCGGAATTTCGTCCGAACAGCGGCCACGTGCTGCCTGCGCTCCACAAGGTGCAGGAAACCTACGGCTACATTTCGCGCCCGGCGATGGAGATCATCGCCCGGCAGCTGCGAACCACGCCCGCCCTCATCTACGGCGCGGTCTCGTTTTTCGATGACTTCCACGATGAACCACCAGCCCACACGACCGTCGCCTGGTGCAGCGGCCCGGCCTGCCGCCTGCGCGGTGGCGACCGGATTCGCGAAGCGATCAGCAACGTGTTTGAGCTGCCGCTCGGCGGGCATAGCGAAGACCACCGTTACGGCCTCCATCTCGCGCAGTGCAACGGCACCTGCAGCGAATCGCCTCAGATCTGGGTCGATGGCAAGGTCGTCGGCAACCTGACGGTCGCATCGGCCATCCGGCTCGCCCGGGAAATTAAGGCAGGCGGCAATGAATAGCGCACTCAGTGAAATCATCAACCAGGCGAAAGACGATTGGTCGAAGGCGCAGGCGAACGGCCGCGAGAAGATCCTCGTGACCATCGACACCTCCTCGATTGCGCGCGGCGCCGAGGCAACCCTCGCGGCGATCAAGGCGATCTGCGCCGAGAAGAAGCTCAATGTCGATGTCTCGATCACGGGCTCGACGGGCTTCTGCTGGATGGAGCCCTGCGTCTCGGTGCGAACGGCCGCCGGCACGCGCACCATCCTCTATGGCAACGTCACCGCCGACCGCGTGGGCGATTTCATCCAGACCACGATCATCGAGGGCGTCGATATGCCCGAACTCGCGATCGGCGTGATGGAGGGCAACGCGACGCCGGAGATTCCGCTGCTCGCCGACCACCAGTTCATGAAGGGCCAGGAACGCCGCCTGATGGCGAACACCGGCCGCACCGACCCCGAGAACATCACCGACTACCTCGCGACCGGCGGCTACGAAGGCTTCGCGAACGCGCTCGAAATGACGGACGAAGCGGTCATCAAGGAGATGCTGGACTCTGGCCTCGGCGGGCGCGGCGGCGCGAACTTCCCGGTCGGCCGCAAGTGGGACTTCCTGCGCACGGCGACGGCGGAGCCGAAGTACCTCGTCTGCAATGCGGACGAAGGCGACCCCGGCGCCTGGGTGAACCGCACCCTCATGGAGGGCGACCCGCACCTCATCATCGAAGGCCTGATGATCGCCGCCCGGGCGACCGGCGCGCGCTATGCCTATGTCTACATCCGCTACGAGTACCCGCTCGCGGTCGACCGCATGCAGAAGGCAGTCGACCAGGCGAAGGCGAAGGGCATGCTCGGCGAGGACTTCCTCGGCACCGGGCGAGACTTCGACGTCATCATCTTCAAGGGCGCCGGCTCCTATGTTTGCGGCGACGAAACCGGCCTGATTAATTCGATCGACGGCTACCGCGGCATGCCGCGCATCAAGCCGCCATTCCCGGCGCAGGCGGGCGTCTTCAACAAGCCCACGAACGTGAACAACGTCGAATCGTACGCGAACGCGCCGATGGTGCTGCTGAATGGCGCCGAGTGGTGGTCCAACCTCGGCCCGAAAGACCAGCCGGAAAAGGGCACGAAGATGTACTCGCTCTCCGGCCAGATTAACTGGCAGGGCGTGTTCGAAATTCCCTACGGCAGCGGCACGATGCGCCAGTTCCTCGAACAGTACGGCGGCGGTATGCAGGCGGGCTCGATTCCCAAGGGGTTCCAGCCGGGCGGCCCACTCTCTGGCGTGCTTCCCGCGTCGGAAATCGACCTCCCCTGCCAGCTCGCGCCTTTCCGCGAGCGCGGCATGTTCCTCGGCGGCGGCGGCGTCGTCTTCTTCGACCAGAACACGAGTATCCTCGACCTGCTCCTCTGGATGATTGGCTTTTGCGAAGACGAGAGCTGCGGACGTTGCACCACCTGCCACGGTGGCTCACAGCGCGCGGTCGAAGTCCTGCGGCGAATCGGCGCTGGCGGCGGCCGTGACTCCGATATCGAGCGGCTCGAGGGCATCATCAAGACGCTCGCGTGGTCGAACTGCGCGCATGGACAGCTCACGCCGACGGCGATCAAGGTGGCCCTCAAGTTCTTCCGCGCCGAGTTCGATTCGCTGATTCGCGACAAGTATGACCCGACGCACTCGCTGCCGGGCTTCGTCGAGTACGTCGTGAAGAACCAGGCGGACCCGAACATCGAAGAAGCCGCGGCAATCTGCCCGACGAACGCGATTGTCCAGGACGCGAAGGGCAAGTGGACCGTCGAAGACCCGCTCTGCATCCGCTGTGGCGCCTGCAAGGAAGTCGCACCGGGAGCGATGGACGTGCGCGACCGCTTCGCCTCCCGCCGCGGCACGGCGGTTGCCTCCGCCGCGGGGGGCTAGTCCAGCGCTACGAGTGAGTAGCGCAACAGCCTGCTAGACTGCGCCCCGCGCCTGCCGGACCTCGGCGATTCGCGGCGCGGGGAGGCCCCGATGGGCAGGCTCGATGGGAAGATTGCACTGATTACCGGCGGCGCGCGCGGCCAGGGAGCGGCTGAGGGCGCGCTCTTCGCCTCCGAGGGCGCCACCGTCATCATCACGGACGTGCTGGACGCCGAGGGCGAGGCCACGGCCGCCTCGTTCGACGGCCGCTACCTCCACCACGACGTCACCAGCGAAGCCCGCTGGCGCGAGATTATCGACACGATCGTCGGCTGGTTCGGGCGCGTGGACGTGCTCGTGAACAACGCCGGCATCTATCGCGGCGAAAACGTTATGACGATCACCGAGGAGCAGTACCGCCAGGTCATCGACATCAACCAGGTCGGCGTCTTTCTCGGAATGCAGGCGGTCTCGCGGCCGATGGTCGAGCAGAAGTCGGGGAGCATCATCAACATCTCCTCGATTGCCGGGCTGCGCGGCGGCGGCATCGCGTACGTGGCGAGCAAGTGGGCCGTTCGCGGCATGACGAAGAGCGCGGCCACCCAGCTCGGGCGCTTCAACATCCGCGTCAACTCGATCCACCCGGGACTCATCGAGACGCCGATGCTGCACCAGCTCCCAGGGTTCGATTCGGGCAACTACGAGAACTACCTCGCGCGCATCCCGATTGGCCGAATCGCGGAGGCGCTGGACGTGGCGAAACTCGCGCTCTTCCTCGCTTCGGACGACAGCGCCTACTCGACCGGCGCGGAGTTCGTGATCGATGGCGGCATGACCGCGTAGCAGACCGCTGACAGTCGAATCCCACCGCCGGGCGAGGCTCTCAGTGCCTGGCCCGGCGGTGTTCGCGCTCCTGGACCTACTTCTTGCCGGGGTTCGCGCGGACGAGGGTCACGGGCACGGGCGACTGGTTGAGCACGCCGAGGGCCGTGCTGCCGAGGA
>JBBSKE010000016.1:0-17666 GCA_038256595.1 Tepidiformales bacterium
GGCCGGCTCGCGAGAAAGGCCCGGACATGCGCACAGCACACCGATACCCGGGGTTGAAACCCCAGCGAGCCTCGCTCACCGAGGGCGGCCGCCCCGCGACCTACGTCCCTTATGTCCGCACGCTCGCGGGGACCGCCGGTCGCCCGAACGACACGCGCGCGCTGCCAGCCTGGCCCACACGCGGCGCATTCGGCGCCAACCGGGCAGTGACCGGGCGGACTAAATAGTGGCGAGTTGCTAGTCACTAGTTACTGGTTACTAGTTCCGCCACGCATCCGCCTGTGCTCACTTCTCGTTCATCCAAGACTCACACCAATACTAGCGACTAGCAACTCGCAACTCACAACTCACAAGGAGAACTGCCATGGCTGACGCCATTGAATCCCACGTTGATCTTGCTTCGCTCCCGAAAGAGGAGCGCCTTTCGCGCATGCGGCACTCCGCGGCGCATGTGCTCGCTGAGGCGATGGTCGAGCTTATCCCCGGCGCTGAGTTGGGCATTGGGCCACCCATCGAATCCGGCTTCTACTACGACTTCCGCCTGCCCCGGCCGCTGAGCCCAGACGACCTCGTGACGCTCGAGGAGCGGATGCGGAAGTCGGTCGCGGGGAAGCACCCGTTCGTGATGGGTTCGCTGACGAAGGCCGAGGCCGAGCAGAAATGGGCCGACCAGCCGTTCAAGCTGGACCTCCTGAAGGACCTCGAAGAGGGCAACGTGACGCAGTGTACGCACGCGAACTTCACGGACCTCTGCCGCGGCGGCCACGTCGCCGATACGAGCGAAATCGGCGCCTTCAAGCTGATGTCCATCGCCGGCGCATACTGGCGGGGCAGCGAGAAGAACCCCCAGCTGCAGCGCGTCTATGGGGCGCTGTTCGAGACGCCGGCAGAACTCGAAGCGTATGAGGAGCAACTCGAAGAGGCCCGCCGCCGCGACCACCGCCGCATCGGCAAGGAACTCAAGCTCTTCGAGAACATGGACGAAATCGGCCCCGGCCACATCATGTGGTTGCCGGCCGGCGCGACGATTCGCCGCGAACTCTCGCGCTGGATCGAAGACCTCGAACTCGAGCGCGGCTACAGCCACGTGATCACGCCGGCGGTCGCCAAGCGGCAGCTCTACGAGATCTCCGGGCACTGGGACCACTACCAGGACGCGATGTACCCGGTGATGGAGCGCGACGGCGAGGAGTACGTCCTCCGCCCGATGAACTGCCCCCACCACATCATGATCTTCGCGCACGAACAGCACTCCTACCGCGAGATGCCGATTCGCATCGCCGAAATCGCGAATATGCACCGCTGGGAGAAGTCCGGGCAGCTCACGGGCATGAGCCGCGTGCGGATCATGGCCCTGAACGACGCCCACATCTTCTGTGCGAACGAAACGCAGGTGGAGGACGAAGTCGAGGGCGTGTTGCGGCTGATGGAAGAGGTCTACGCGGTCCTCGGGCTCACGAAATACACGTACCGGCTCTCGCTCGGCGACGTCGCGAACACGGAGAAGTACGTCGATAACCCGCCGATGTGGGAGATGGGCGAGAACCTGCTCCGGCGCGTGCTCGACCGCGTGGGGCTCGAATACGTGGAGGCGAAGGACGAAGCGGCGTTCTACGGCCCGAAGATAGACGTCCAATTCGAAACGGCGCAGGGGAAAGATGAAACGCTCGTCACGGTGCAGGTCGATTTCCACCTGCCGAACCAGTTCAAGCTCGAATTCATCGGCGAGGACGGCGACAAGCACCAGCCGATCATCGTCCACCGCGGCATCATTTCGACGATGGAGCGGATGGTCGCGCTGCTGATCGAGGAGTACGAGGGGAACTTCCCGCTCTGGCTCTCGCCGGTGCAGGCGGTGGTCATCCCCATCGCCGACCGGCACAAGGAGTACGCGGCCGAGGTCGCAGCGCAGCTCAAGGCGGCGAAACTGCGGGTCGAAGTCGATGCCCGGAACGAGCGCAGGAACGGCAAGATCCGCGACGCCCAGATGCGCAAGATCCCGTACATGCTGGTCGTGGGGGACCGTGAGGCGGAGGCGAAAGCGGCCGCCCTGCGCGTCCGTGGCGGCGGCGACCTCGGCGCCGTGCCAGTGGTCGATATCCTCGCTCGGCTCAAGGCCGAACGGGACGACCGGGTGCTCAAGCCGGGGACGTAGGTTCGTCTTCGAACCAGGAATCAAGCAGGCCGGCCGCGAGATTCGTGGCCGGCCTGCTTTCGTTCGCGCTGTGTTCGAAAAAATCAGTCGACGATGGCGGAGTTCACCAGGGTCTGCAGTTCACGCCGGATCGGGTAGGTGCTCGAAGGCAGGAGCTGGGTCATGAAGATGGCGATGACCTCCTCCTTCGGGTCGATCCAGAAGGCCGTGCTGGCGGCGCCGCCCCAGGCGTACTGGCCGGGAGAGCCGCTGATCTGCGCGAGACGCTGGTCGAGCAGCACCGAGAACCCGAGGCCAAAGCCGGTGCCGCTGGTCGTGGCTTCGCTGAACTGTGCCGGTGGGGCGAGCGCGGCGAGGTCCTGGCCGCCGTCGAGGTGGTTCGTGGTCATCAACTCGATCGTCTTGCGGCTGAGGAGCCGCGCGCCATCGAGTGCGCCGCCGTTGAGCAACATCTGGCAGAAGCGAAGGTAGTCGGTGGCGGTCGAGACGAGGCCCCCGCCGCCGCTGAAGAGCGCCGGCTGCTTCCGGTAGACGCTGGTCTCCGGGTCGTCCTGGAGCATGCGCTTGTCGCCGGGGAGGGCGACGTAGCAGGCTGCGAAGCGGTCGATCTTCTCATCGGGCACGCTGAAACCGGAGTCGACCATGCCCAGTGGCGCGAAGATGCGCTCCTGCAGGTAGACATCGAACGGCTTGCCGCTGATGACTTCGACCAGGTAGCCGCAGACGTCGGTCGAGATCGAGTAGTTCCAGGCGGTGCCAGGGCTGAAGAGCAGCGGCAGCTTCGAGAGCTTTTCGATGCTCGAAGCGAGCGTTTCGGGCTCGGTTTCCGTGGCGGAATCGCGGGCAGGGCCGAGGGCTGGCGGGCCTTCGCGCTCCATGATCCGCAGCTGGCGATAGGCCGCATCGACCGAGTTCCGCACCTGGAAGCCGTAGGTCAGGCCACTCTGGTGGGAGAGGACGTCGCGGATGGTCATCGGCCGGCCGGGCGCTTTCGTGGCGAAATTCGGCCACGCGCCGGCTACCCAGACGCCGAGTTTCTCCCAGGATGGGATGAACTTGTGCACCGGGTCGTCGAGCTGAAAGGCGCCCTCTTCGTAGAGCATCATCAGGGCGACCGAGGTGATCGGCTTGGACATCGAATAAATGCGGAAGATGGTGTCTTTGCGCATCGGCTTGTTGCGTTCGGCGTCCATCAGGCCCTGGGCCGAAAAATGGGCGACCTCGTTCTTGCGCGAGACGAGCGTCAGCGTCCCGGCGTACCTGCCAGTCTTGAGGTAGCGCTCTTCGAGCAGGGTATCAATGCGCTTCAGGCGTTCGGTGGACATCCCGGCGATGGTGGACATGATCAGCTCCATTCTTGGTGGTTCGAGCCGGCGCAGCGCGTTGGGCGGCGGCGGTTCCGAATCGTGCGTTTCGTGCGTGCCGGAAGTCTGGCACGGTTCGCGGGTAGCCGTCCATATACAAGGCGCGCACGGGAGGAGCGACGATCGCTGCTCGCGCCACACCCCAACAGAAGCGCGACCGTAAGGAAGCGCATGCCAGCGCGACCAGGTACCCAATCCCAGCGCCAGCCCACTCGCGCCCGGCATGGTCGCTGTAACAAGTAAGAAACGCAGGAAGCGTACGGTTTCCGGTATCGCAGTGGGGCCGGGAATGGCAGCTTCCAGTTCGGTGGAAGCTCTGACCGCGATTGCAGGACGAAGCTCTCTTCTCGTCGTGCGTCTCCCTCCCCCCATCAGATGCCACGGGGGACAATCACTTGCAGCTTTTCGAGACAGAACAAGAGGATTCGCAATTCATCGCTGGTCGGTGCCGGATCTGCGTCGCCGCTTGCGCAACTCGCACCGTGCGCAGCGGTGGGAGGTAGGCCGGCGATGCCAAAAGAGCAATTCGCGGTACGCCTTCGAACCATCCACGAGTCGTGGACCGCGCGCCGAACGATCGTGCGTATCGGCAACCTGCGGACCTTCGAGAACCAGTTCATGCACCTGCTCGAACTCCACCAGTGGGCGCAGGAGGCGGTCGACGACATCCGTGCGGTCTACGGCAAACGCTTCCCCATCACCCTCGGCCCGGCGCCATCGCAGGACCAGGAGCCGCCTGCCTTCATCGTGCTCCTCGCCGAGATGCAGACGCTGATTGTCGCGCTCACGGAGCAAGAGCAAGGCGGCGAACCGGTGTACTCCGTCGCGATGAGCATGCACGGCAACGTCCTGCCACTCGCGACGGGCACGTACGGCAGGCCCGGTCACTGGACCCGCGCGCAGCTCGAGGACATCCTGCTTTCGATGCTCGGCACGTTCGAACGGGGCCGAAGCTAAGCGATAGCGCGCGAGCGGCGGCTTAGCGCTGGACCTGGCGGTTCAACTCGGTGCGCAGCTCCGCCGGGTCGCTGGTGACATCCATGTTTACGACATAGTGCTCCCAGATGTCCGGCGCGGCGGAAGCGAAATTCTGCGCTTCGATCCATTGCTGGAGTTCGCCCCAGGCGCCTGGGAGGCCGTCGTAGCTGCCGGGGTAAACCGCGCGGGCGACGGACATGGCCGGCCACTCGCCGGGGGTGACGCGTCCGCTCGCGGTAATCGGCTTTGTGACGAGGAACCCGAGGTCGAAGTCGAACCCATCCGGGAGCATCTCGTAGTGGTGCGCGAAGGCTCCGCCGACAGGTTCGGAACCCTGCGCGGCCAGCACTTCGAGCACTTCCGGGACGCCGCTGCCGAAGGCGCCGGCCATCTCCGCGTGCTTGATGCGGAAGTGGATGATGGCGGTCGGACGGGCGTCCAGGTCGACGACGGTTGGCGTTTCAATCATCGAATCTCTCCACGAAGTTGCACCGGCTGCAGGGGCGAGACCGGTGCTGAGTCTGGAATATATAGCGCCTGGCGAGCTCGAACGTCGTCAGCCGATGGCGCGATTACCCGCCGTGGGCCGAGAGGAACGCCTGCACGGCCTCGTTGAACTGCCCTGCTTCTTCGAAATAGACGCTGTGGCCCGAACCCGCGACTTCGACGTATTTCGCGCCGGGGATGAGCGTGACCGCGTACTGGATGATGTCCGGCGGCACGATTGCGTCCTTCTCGCCGCAGATGAAGAGCACCGGCACCTTGAGATTCGCGAGCTTATCGGTGGTCGCGTTGTGGCGGTCTTCGCGCTCGGGGGTCGCGAGGTTGCGCGGCGGGTTGAGGGCCATCACAGAGTCGTAAAGGAAGGCCATTTCCGGCCGGCGGTTCGCCAGTTCGGGGTTGTAGGCGCGGCCGATGAGCGTGAACGGCTGCGGCTGGCTCTCGGTGAAGACGCGGCGGCGGGCGGCGAGTTCGGTGTCGGAGATCGTGCCGGTGGTGTCGGCCATCACGAGGCCGAGGACGCGCTCGGGGTAGGCGACGGTGAATCCCATGCAGGACGTGCCGCCCATGGACTGCGCGACGAGGTAGGCCTTGTCGATGCCGAGGTGGTCCAGGAGAGCGCGCAGGTCCTCGGGGTAGGCAGTGCCGCCGGGGCCGTTCTCGATATCGGCGGTGCGGCCGAATCCGCGGTGGTCGAAGGTGATGCAGCGGTAGTTCTTGCGGAAGACGGGGACCTGCTGCCACCAGGAGAGGTGGTTGCCGCCGGCGCCGTGGGCGAAGACGATAGCGGGCCCTTCGCCGTGGGACTCGTAGTACATCTTGATGCCGTTAATCTCAGCCCATGCCATATGCGCGCCTCGGGAAGGTGAAGTGGCGGGATTCTACCCGAAACAACGGGAGCGCGAGCAAACAGGCGCTGTTGGCGCGCCGGTGTGGTTCGGGTGACATCTCGTGTCGGATCTCTTGGGGGGTTCTGGTAGTCTCTGGCGATGACGCCTGCATTTTTCGAGTCCAGCGAGCAGCTCCACGCCTGGTTTAGCGAGCACCACGACACTCGCCAGGAGCTCTTCATCGGCTTCCACAAGAAGGGCTCCGGCAAGAAGGGGCTCGATTACGCGTCCGTGATGGCGGTGGCGCTCTGCTTCGGATGGATCGACGGCGTGCTGAGGCCGATCGACGAGACGTCCTATGCGCTGCGGTTTACGCCTCGCAAGCAGGGCAGCATCTGGAGCAAGGTCAACATCAAGAAGGTCGAAGCGCTGCTCGAGGCCGGGCTGATGCAGCCATCCGGGATCGCCGCCTACGAGAAGCGCAAACCGGAGCGCACCGGGGTCTATTCGTTCGAACAGGAGAACGTGGCGTTCGAACCAGCGGCCGAGGCGACCTTCCGGGCGAACGAGGCTGCCTGGGCGTTCTTCGAAAAGCAGGCGCCGAGCTACCAGCGCGCCGCTACCTGGACGGTGACGAGCGCGAAACGGCCTGAGACGCGCGAAAAGCGGCTGGCCACACTGATCGAACTCTCCGAGCGCGGCGAGCGGCTGCCGCAACTCTCGCGGCCGGCGAAAGCCGCACATCCGGGCTAACCCGCGGGCGAAACGGGCGGCGGTTCGCTCCCGGTGGTGATTCGCCAGGCCTGTTCGAGCAGGCGCCGGGCCACCCGGGCGCCGGGACAGTGATTGACCACGCGAACGCCTTCGAACTCGCCGTAGAAGCGCGTGAAGAGGCTGTTTTCGGCGTTCATCGCCTCCAGGGCCTCGCGGTAGGCGGCCAATTCGCCGCTTTTCGGGGTCGAATCGTCGCCAATGACCGGAGAGGTCCAGAGGATCGATGCCATGAGCGCCGCCACCGAGTCCACGCCCGCTTCGACCTCGGCGCGCTGCTCGCGGGTGATTCTCCCGGCTTCGGTGGCGTCGATGAGCAGCGACCGGACCGCCAGGCGCCAGCAATCGACGCGCGCGATGCCCGGCGACTCTCCGCCGGTACGTTCGTAGCGCGCGGCCACGGTTTCGGGGTCGAAAATGTCGCGCAGGTCATCGACCGCGCCGAGGAGCCGCGCCGCGAAACCCTCTTCGAACTTCGAGACGAGGATGCCGCCGGCGTCATCGCGCACGACGCGGCGCGGCTCGACGATCCCGGCGGCATCTCGCAGCCAGGTGGCGAATCGCTCTGCGCGTCCGGGGTCCATGCTGGGAGGATAGTCTGCTACCCGACGACTCCTTCGGCGACGAACACGCCAATCTCCTCGTCGGTGTACCCGGCTTCGCGCAGCCAGTGCTCGGTGTGCCGCCCGAGGACCGGGGACGCGCCCTGCGCCTGCATTGGCGACTTATGGAACTTCAGAATCGGCGCGACCATCGTTTGCGGCCCCGAGACTTCGTGCTCGAGTTCGACCACCATATTGTTCGCGAGCACCTGCGGGTCGCCGGCCACTTCGTCGGCGAAGTTCACCGGGCCGACGGGCACGCCGTTCGCTTCGAAGACTTCGAGCCAGTAGGCCATCGGCTTACTCGCGACGTTCTCCTCGATCGCGTTGACCTGCTGCTGCGCCCAGGCGACGTACTCCTCGTTGAGGACGTCGTAGTTCGGGTCTGCATTGCCGAGGAATTCGGTGCCGAGCGCGCGGCGGACCTTCGACCAGAGCGTCGAGGAGAGCGCGCCGACCGCGATGGCGCCATCGCTCGTGCGATAGGTGCGGTAGTAGATGTTCGGCGCGGTGCGGGCGACGCGGCTGACGGCAAGCATCTCGGCGAAGCTCGCGCCCTCTGCCTTGAGCCGGTTGCGCTTGTCGCGCATCGGGTTGCGCAGGGTCGTGTCCGCGACCGGCAGTTCCATGACGGCGCTGCCCTGAAAGGCGAGGGCAGTGGCGAGCAGAGTGGCCTCGATCATCTGGCCTTCGCCGGTGCGCTCTCTATGGAAGAGCGCGGAGGTGACTGCCCAGGCGATGACGACGCCGGTGCCATAGTCGGCCACGGCGGTCGCGGTGATCTGTTCCGGGCGGCCGTCGGGGGCGAGTTTCGCATCGCCGGCCATCATCCCGGAAACCGCCTGGACGACGATGTCGTAGCCGGGGCGGTTCGCCCACGGGCCCTTGCGGCCGAACGCCGTGAGGTCCACGTAGATGAGGTTCGGCTTAATCGCGCAGAGGGTGTCGTAGTCGATATTCAGCCGCTTGGCCACGTCCGGGCGGTAATTGATGACCACCACGTCGATGGTCGGCATGAGGCGGTGAATCGCCTCCTGGGCGCGCGGGTCGGCCAGCGAGAGGACGAGCGACTGCTTGCCGCGGTTGAGCGACTGGAAGACTTTCGATTCGTCCGGCGCGAACTGGCTGTACTGGCGCCAGGGTTCGCCACCGGGCGGCTCGACCTTGATCACCTCGGCGCCCTGGTCGGCGAGCATCATGCAGCCGAAGGGCCCGGCGATAATCTGCGTGAATTCGAGAACGCGGATGCCCGCGAGAGGACCGGATGTCATTCGTCTACCTCGTGCGAATCAGAACGGCGATTCGCAAAGCTGCTGGGGGCGGAGTGGACGGCTGCGGCTAATCCACAATCGCCGAATAGATAATGTTCTTGAGCTGGCCGCGGAAGTTGAACGTCCCGGACGGCATGAGTTGAGTCATGAAAATCGCCACGAGGTCTTCGGTAGGGTCGATCCAGAAGATGGTCGAAGCGGCGCCTCCCCAGTAGTAGTCGCCCTTGCCGAGCGAGCCGGTTTCGACCTGTCCGAGCGTGGTCGCGAAGCCGAGGCCGAAGCCGACGCCTTCGTTCGCGGTCTCGGAGAAACCGCCGATCGCGAGCTGGGTGAGGTCCTTGTTGCCGGGCAGGTGGTTCATGTGCATGAGTTCGAGCGTGCGCGGGCCGAGGATGCGGTGGCCGTCGAGTTCGCCGCCCCGGCGGAGCATCTCGCAGAAGCGGTAGTAGTCCGCGATCGTGCTGGTCAGGCCGCCGCCGCCGGAGTGGAAGGTCGGCTCCTGGAGGAACTGGCTGGTGGCCGGATCGTCGACCAGGCCGAGCGTCTTGTCGGGCTTGCGGCTGTAGTTCGCGGCGAAGCGGGACTGCTTGTCGGGGGTCACCTGGAACGAGGTATCGACCATCCCGAGCGGGCCGAAGATGTGCTCCTGCAGGTATTTGTCGAAGGGCTGCCCGGAGATGGCCTCGACGAGGTAGCCGCAGACGTCGGTGGAAATCGAGTACATCCAGCGCTCGCCGGGGTGGTAGCGGAGGGGCACGTTCGCGAGCTTCATGGCGAACTCGTGGAGGGTCTCGCCCTGGCCGCGGTTCACGCCGTGCTTGCGATACACCTGGTCGACCGGGTGCGAGGCATCGGCGCCGGGGAGTCCACCGCCATAGGTGAGCCCGCCGCTATGGCTGAGCACGTGGCGGAAGGTCATCGGGCGGAGCGGCGGCTCGGTGACCATGTCGTCGCCTTCGCCGGAGACCCAGACGCGGTGGTTGCGCCATTCGGGGATGAATTTCGAGACCGGGTCGTTGAGCTGGAAGTGGCCCTGTTCGTAGAGCTGCATGAGGGCGACTGACGTGATCGGCTTGGTCATCGAATAGATGCGGAAGATGGTGTCGTCCTGCATCGGGCGGCCGCGTTCGATGTCCATGGCGCCGAAGGACTTGTAGTAGGCGATGTTGCCGTGACGCGAAACGAGCACCTGGGCGCCGGCTATCTTGCCGGGGACGATGAAATTGCGGTTGAGGTGGTCGGTGATGCGTTCGAGCCGCTCGGCGGAGAAGCCGGCGGCCTTCGTGGCGAGTTCCATGGTGTGTGTTCCCTCGAAGCGTGTGGATGGCGCGGACAGTCGTCGCATTCCGGCTCGATGAACTCGCCGATGGACCCGGCGGGTGACTCGCCGAATGCGCTACGCTGCCGTCCAAGATTGGGCGCGATTCTACACGATTCGCCGTTTCTGTCCCGAATTGCGGGGAACTGGGCGAACTGGCTTTCGGTGTCTCCGAGCCTCGAACGCAGCTTTCGCGCGATGGAAAGATTGGCAGGGCGAGGGACTTAGCCGCAGCGTCTCCCCTACTGCACCACGTCGAACTGCCATTGGGCGACCTGGCGGCTGGCTTCGCTCGGGTTCGTCGGGTTCTGGACGACAATCGCGGCTTCAATGCGGCCGAGCGGGAGGCCTGTGGTGGGCGCGTAACAGAGCTTGCCTTCGGTCGGTGCGTCCCTGCGCGGGACGACCCAGGTAAGTTCCTGCGTGACTTCGACGCCGTTGATGGCAACGCGGAACCACTGCGCGTTCTCCGGCAGGCCTTCGAACGAGACTTCAGCGCAGAGCCCGCCGGGCCGGTCGGGAAAGGGCGTGCGGGTCGATGCCTGGGTCACTTTGGTCGCGTATTCGGGGGAGACTTTGAGCACATACCCTTCGAGGAGTGGCGCGTCGCCGTAGTCGTCCGGCGCGCGCGTTGGCCGCGGCGTTCCGGTTGTCGACGCATCGGCGCCTGCTGCGGTGGTGCTGGTGGCGGCTGGCGTGGGCTCGGGGTCGGCGCCATCGCCGCAGGAACCGAGGAGGAGAACGGCGGCACAGAGCCCCGGGAGCGTGAGGGCGGTGCGAAGTCGGGTACGTGGCATGGCTTCGAGGCTACCATCGCCGCCCACGCGCGGACAACGCGCCATCCGCCCATTCCTGCTCTGGGGGCGCTTCGAGAACGCTATCGCATAACCCTATCTATACCGGAGGACGCACCACGTGACCATCGAACCAAATCCTGGGGGAACACTGGCACCGCAGCCCAATTTCGGCGCGCCCGGCGGCCCAATCGACACTGACGAATCAGTGGTGGCCGACCCCGATGCAGCAGCTGGCGAAACTCCGCTCGCGAGCCCGAATGCGGGGCTGCGCGCGGAGAACCTGGCGCTGGCGACCCGGCTGCGCGAAGCGTTGCTCGCGACTGACGCGGCAATCGCTCCCGAGCTTGTCACCGGCGAGACGGTTGCCGAGATCGAGGCCAGTTATGCGGCGGCAAAGGCGATAGCCGACCGCGTGCGCGAATCCGTGCGGCGAGAGTCGCTGGCGGGCGGCATCGTCCCCGCGGGAGCGCCCGGGAGGTCGGCGGCGCGGCCGCTGAACGCGCGCGACAAGATCCGGGCCGGGCTCAGCCGCTCTTCTGGTTCGGGCGGGTGAGCACCCGGAACGGCAGGATGAGGCGCGCGTCCTGGTTTTCGCCCGCTTCGATGCGGATGCGATAGCCCCCGAGGCGCGGCGCCTGGAAAGGCACGTTGGCCGCCATCTGCGCGAGCTGTCCCGCACCCGGCGGGAGGCCGGCCGGGCGGCCAACGTTCAACCCACCTTCGATGCGAACCATTTCGGCGCCGTCGTCATCTTCGATCCAGATGCGAACGGGAATCTGCACGTTCGTTTCGTCCCAGCCGACGCGGACGCCGACAGAGATGGCGATTCGCACCGGGGCGGGCGCTTTTTCGACCCAGAAGTTATCCCAGCCGCCGCCCATCAGGTAGAGCTTTCCACCGACGATCTCGGCGAAATCAGCAATCATTGCGCTTTCAATCTGCATGGTTTCGATGCTACATCCGCGCTGGTTTTCCCGCACCGGAAGCCGTCGTTGATGCGTTCCTAACATTCCGTTCATCCCGGATGCCCAGGCTTGGGTTATGCAGTATTCCGCCAACCTCGGGCCGCTCGCCTTCCGCTATGTGGACGCGGCCCACGCCGTACTCCCGCCATTCGAACCACTCGTCCAGCTCGCAATCGCCGAAAGCGAAGTTGCCACCGTGCAGGAGGGCGACCGCCTTTACCTGGTCATCGACCACCGCGTAAACCCGATGGCGACCGCCCGCGCCGAGTTCTGGGCCACCTCGACCGTGGCCGAGGGGCCGGTACAGGGACTCTTCGTGCTCGCGGACGCGGCCCTCCCGGGAATGCGCGCCGACTACTATGGCAGCCTCGGTTCGCTGGCAGACCTGCTATCGGGCGCGGCCATGGAAGAGTACGCGATCGCCAGCGGGGGATAGGCCTGCGGGCGGAGAGTTTGGTGGCGAGTCACGTTTCCCCGTGCTGGCGCACCGGGGTTCGGGTCAGTTCATGAACGTTTCGAGGATCGGGTCGCGAGGGACGTTGTCTGTGGCGTTTACCATGTGCTTCGAGAGCGGCGCGAGTGCTTCGAACACCTTGCGTACGACGGCTTCATCGACGCCGCCGTCGATCATCGCGCCGCGCATGTGCCGTAGCCAGCGGCCAGTCGCCAGTTCGTCGATCACGAACGGGAAGTGGCGCCGCCGGAGCCGTGGGTGGCCGTACATGTTTGAATATTCGGGTTCGCCGCCGAGCCACTGGACCATGAACAGCTTCAGTTTCTCGCGGCCGGGGCCGAGGTCCTCGGGGTAGATCGGCCGCATCACTTCGTCCGCCTCCACGCGCCGGTAGAAGTCGTCGACGATGCGGTGGACGCCTTCGCGGCCGCCAAACGGTTCCAGTGCTTCGTTCGCCATGCCTCCAGTATCGCAACCCCGGGCGAAGCAGGCGACGATCCAGTGGCCCCGGGTTGCGTGGTCATTCGTAGCGCATCGCCTCGGCCACGCGCAGGTTCGATGCGCGGCGCGCGGGCAGGATGGTCGCCAGCGCCGCGAGGAGGATGGCCACCGGCAGGATCGGCAGCAGCCAGGTGATTCCCGGCATCGTGCCGACGTTGTCGCCCGTTCCCGCCGTGTTCGAAACCAGCACGAATACTCCGCGGGTCACCAGCAGCCCAATCGGAATGCCCGCCACCACCGCCAGCAGCGCGAGCGCGAGGCTGCCGGAGAAGACCGACAGGACCACCTGCCGGGGCGTGAATCCAACGGTCTTCAGGATTGCGAAGTCGTGCTGGCGTTCGCGAACGCTCAGGAGCAGGCTCGAGAGCAGGTTGATGCCGGCGATGGACAGGAGTACAGCATTCAGCGCCACGAGCACCGAGCGGAACTGGTCTCGGATGTCGCGCATGGTCTCGGAGAGCAGTTCCGGGTCGAGGTTGCCGCCGGATGCTTCGATGATGGAGTTTCCGAACTCGCGATGGTCGACTCCCGGCCGGACCTGGATGAAATAGTCGGACGGCGGAGCGTCGCCCGGGAGTGAATCGTGCGTGACGGTCATGACGTTCCCGTCGACGTCCGTATAGCGGCCCACAATCGTAAATGTGGCAGCCGCGGAGTCAGCAAGGTCCACAGTAACCTCGTCGCCGACTTGCCAGCCGTGGCGATTGGCCAAGACAGTGCTGATCGCGGCCTCGCCGGCCCGCCCCGGCATCCGGCCTTCGCGGAGCGGCCAGTTGCGGGCGGTAAAGTCGCCGTCGATACCGCGCAGGTCGAATCCCTCGTTGCCGACTCGCCCGCCGGCGTAATACGCGGCGGCATAACTTTCGACGTCCGGATGGGCATCGAGGAGAGCGCGGGCGTCTTCATCCCGGTAGGTGTCGCGGTCGGCAACGATGTCGTAAGGCGGCGCGCCGACCGCCGAGGGGTCGTCCATAGTCCTGGCGAAGGTGGCTTCGAGCCCCAGGGAGAAAGTGGCCGTGACCACGACGATAACAAGCGAAACGACGGTCATGGTGGTCCGCATCCGGCGCCGCGAGAGGTCACGGAGGCCCATGACCGCGACCTGCGGCATGCCTGACGCGGCCGCCAGGCGTGCCACCCGGGAGGTCGCCAGGCCCTCGCGATCGCCGCCCGCCAGTGCGGCCGCGACGCTAACTCCACCAGCCCGCCAGGCCGGAAAGATCGTGGACAGCGTCACAATCGCTACGACGGCGATGACTGTAAGGATCAAGAGCGGCGGGTTGAACGCTGCCGCGGCCGGTACACCAAGCAACGATGCGCTGCGATTGAGGAAGAACGGCGAGAGCAGGAGCCCGGCCATTACCCCGGTGATGCTCGCCGCGATGCTGAGCACGAGATTCGGCACGAAGACGGCCTGCACTACCTGCTGCGGCGTGAACCCGATCGCCTTCAAGATCGCCAGGTCGTGGAGCTGCGAAAGCACCTGGCCACCGACGGCGTTGGCGATGATGACACCCGCGGCGAAGAGCGCGAACACGCTGAACACCTGCAGGAAGATGACATCAAATTCGGTGGTGGCGCCGACATCGGATGCGACGGCGCTTGCCGCTCGAATTTCCAACGGCCCCGGCACTATGACACGGAGTTCTTCGAGGAACTCGAACACGGCCAGGCCGTCGGCGACTCTCACGCCCACGCGATAGCTGTGCTCTGGGGACTGGCCGAAGATGGCGTCCGGTTCGAGCGCCTGGAGCGTCGCGGGAAGCATGTAGGCGAAGGCGGGGTCATCGTTCGGCGCGGGTGCGCGGCTCGCCGTGACAGCGAATCCGACAACCGTGAACGTCTGCGTCCCCTCCTCGGTCTGCAAATCGACCTCCTGGCCGATGTCCAGGCCAAGCAGCCGAGCTGCGCCGCTATCGACGACCAGTTCTCGCTGCCCCGCCCCGTCGAGCCAGCGCCCGGCGGTTACAACGGAGTGGTCGAACTTGGGCAGGTCCGGGCCCATGCCCACGAGTGCGAACTGCTGTTTCTTTTCGCCGATGCGGATGCCGTAGTTCTCCCAGGAAACCATGTAGGGCTCGCCCGTTTCGGTCACGGAGGGCAGTTCCCGGAGGCGGTTGAGGTCGGTGCCAGCAGAGCGGCTTGTGACCCAGATGTCGGCGCCGTTCGCTTCTCTGCGGAGCCGTTCGTACGGTTCGCGCGAACTCGCCTGCACATTGAGCGCGAGCGAGAGCGTCGCGGCGGCGGCGGCGATGACGATAAAAAGGAGCACCGTCTGCAGCGGACGGCTGCTGAAATCGGCCCGAGTCTTGCGAAAGAGCGCTTGCAGCATCTCAGGCCTCCATGCCGACGAGGCTGCGTAGGACCTCGTTCGAAGGGCGGCGGCCTTCGAGGCGGCTTTCGCCCACAATCCCGCCGTCACGCATGCGAACCACCCGGTCGGCGGCGCTTGCCACGTTCGCATCGTGGGTTACGAGGACGATGGTCTGGCCGCGTTCATGGCAGCTGCGGAGGATGGCGAGTACCTCCCGCGTGCCCTGCGAATCGAGATTTCCGGTCGGTTCGTCGGCAATGAGCACTGCGGGCTCGTTGATCAGCGCCCGAGCAAGCGCCACTCGCTGCTGCTGGCCGCCGGACATTCTCGAGGGCGGCATCGGCGCCTGTGGGGTGATGCCGAGCTGTTCCATGAGGGCCAGGCGACGCTTGCGCGCCTCACTGGCGGAGTGCCCGGCGAGCAGGGCGGGGAGCTCGATGTTGTCGGCCGCCGTCATGTTCGAAACCAGGTTGAATGCCTGGAACATGTAGCCAATCTGCTTGCGACGGATACGGGCCCACTTCGTCTCGCTGAGGTTATCCACGCGCGTGCCGGCCAGGTAGATCTCTCCGGATGTCGGCGAATCAAGTCCCGCGAGCATGTGCAGCAACGTCGATTTGCCGCAGCCGCTGGGCCCCATGATGGCGATGAAATCGCCCGACTCGATGGTGATGTCGACGCCGCGGAGGGCGTTCACCTCCTCGTCGAGTGCGCGATAGGTGCGGGTCAGCTGGTGGGTGCGAAAAATCTCGTTCATAGTGTGAGCCCTTCCCGGATGCGTTCTTCGCAGCGATCGAGCCACTTGAGATCGGCTTCGACGTGCAGAGTGGCCCCTTCGATGAGGAGCTGGATGGCGGTGCTTTCGTTCTCCCGGAGCAGCGCGAGATCGTTGAGGTCGCGCAATTCCTGGAGGAAGGTCACGCGCTGGCGATCGAGCAGGTCCAGCGGGTCGGCCAGCCCGGCGAGGCCCGCGAGCATGAGTTTCATGAAGAACTCGTCGCGCAGGCGGGGCCCCGGCGCGCTCGCCAGCAGCCATTCGTGGAGGGCGATACGGCCCGCCTCGGTGACCTCGAAGACGTTCCGCGCGCGGCGGCTCTCCGGGTCGACTTCGAGCCCGCGGATGAGTCCATCGCGTTCCAGCCGCTGGAGCGTGGTGTACACCTGCCCGATGTTGACGGCCGGCCAGACCGGCCCGAAGCGGCTTTCGAAGCTCTGCTTGAGTTCGTAGCCGTGGGCCGCGCCAGAGGCGAGGAGCGCGAGGAGGGGGTACTTCATCGATTACCTACCCAGTATGCATACGCAGTATGCACAGAGGTTTCGCCGTGTCAATCGCAAAATATGCCCGGGTACAGAGATCCTGACCGTCCACCTATCGATCCAGGCCCCGGGGCGCAAGCCCGGAACGCGACTCGCTATGAGGTGAGCCGCCGTATGCCAACGACCGGTGCCCCCTACCACCTAAAGTCCGGGCCGCGACGGGAACGGAGCGGGCGGGTGACTCGCCGTCAGGTCTCCCGCCGCAGGCCCACCTTCCGCGACCCGGGACGGCCGAACCATGCGCCCTGCCGGAAGTGCTCCCAGCTGCGACGCATGTCGCCAAATCACGCGCCCGCTTACTTCCGTGCGCGGCTCGGACTTGTTGGTGGCCGGTACGGCAACGCTCGCTCCCGCTTCGGCTATTCCCGGGGGGCGGCAGGTTCCTTTGATTCGAGCGCGCGCAGCAGCTGGTCGAGGGTCGCGCAGGCATCTTCGAACGCGCCTGGCTCGCAGTGTTCCGCCCAGCGGCCCTCCAGCCGCCGGATTGACACCTGCGACGCATCGAGCAACATCCGGCCGCGCTCGGTTGGCGTGATGAGCTTCGCCCGGCCGTCGCTTGGGTCCGGCTTTCGTTCGAGTAAGCCGAGCGACTCCAGTTCGTTCACCAGCTCCGAACAGGCGGCGAGGCTCAGGGCTGCGCGCCCGGCCAGTTCGGTCAGCCGGATGCCTTCCACCCCGACCATGTTCCCGATGATCTGAAGATGCGGAAAACGGAGGCGAGTCGCGCGCCCCTGGCCCTCCTGGAAGACTTCGCTCCGCAGATGGTGGAGGAGCCGGACCAGGAGCTGGCCGATGGGCAGGCGCGGATTTTCGAGCTGGGGGGTTGACGTTTCCATTGCTCGCCGATAATACTTCGGATACCGAAACTTCGGCAACCGAAGTAAATGACCCGAAAAAAGGAACCTCTTGAATGAACACTCAGCAACGCTCGGCGAACTCCTCATGATCGAAGTCAACGAAGTGACCAAGCGATACGGCGACACCCTCGCGGTCGATCGCCTCTCCTTTACCGTGCGGCCCGGCGTGGTCACCGGTTTCCTCGGGCCGAATGGCGCCGGCAAGACAACCACGATGCGGATGATGCTCGGCCTCGACGCCCCGACCAGCGGGTCCGTGACCGTCAACGGCAAGCCGTATCGCCACCTTCCCGCGCCGATGCACCGGGTGGGCGCGCTGCTCGATGCGAAGGCGGCGCACGGCGGCAGCACCGCGTACCAGCACCTTCGCTGGCTGGCCATGGCGGGCGGCATTCAGCGGGGCCGCATCGATGAGGTGCTCGATATCGTTGGCCTGTCTGAGGTGGCCGGAAAGCGTGTCGGCGGGTTCTCCCTCGGGATGAACCAGCGGCTCGGTATCGCGGCGGCGCTCCTCGGCGACCCCGGCATCCTGCTCTTCGACGAGCCGGTCAACGGCCTCGACCCGGAAGGTATTCGCTGGATTCGAACTCTCCTCAAGCGGCTCGCCGCCGAAGGCCGCACGATCTTCCTTTCGAGCCACCTGATGAGCGAGATGGAAGAGACCGCGGACC
>JBBSKE010000017.1:0-17534 GCA_038256595.1 Tepidiformales bacterium
AAACCAAAAGCAGGCCGAGCGGGGCGAGCGCGAATAGCGGATAGATGACAGGGATAAACATGAAGAGCGACAGGGCGAGCGGAACAGCCGCGTAGCCCATCGTCCGGAAGAGCGCATAGAGATCGACATCGACGCGATAGACCTGGGCCATCACCACGTACACCACCAGGACCGCGACCGCATAGATGGACATCAGGAAGATGGAGCCCAGGACGAACGCGTTCATGAGGGCGCCTTCCGGCGTCCTGACGGGGATGATCTGCCAAAAGAGGAACGAGCCGAGGCCGGCCAGGAGGCAACTGACGGCAGCGACCACGATCGCGGGGACAAGTTCGTTGACGTCGTCGCGCACTTCATCGAATACGGACGTATCGAGCCGGATGAGCCGCAATACGTGATTGATGACGAGATTCGGGTCCATATTGCCTCCAGTGGCAGTGCGAGAATGAGCCCGGCGACGCGCCGTGCAGACAGGCGAGCCAGCGGTCGCCACGCATAAAGATATTCGGAACTATAGCACTGGGCGCAAGATCCGCGTAGCTGCCTACTCAGATGATCGGATTTTCGAACACCGGGTTCGCAAGCGGCGTTCGCCCGGCGATGCCCGGCTTGCGGGGGTACTCCAGTGGCGTTCGAGCAACCTTGCGCAGCAGCAGCACACGCCCGAATTCGCTCACTTCCGGGCGCATCGGGACGACGGCCACGACTTCGCAGGCGAGCTGCGAGATCGCGTACGCGGCCGCCGGCAGCTCTTCTTCTAGTCGGCTCCCCTTCGGCAAGGCGATCATCCCGTGCCGCTCGGCGAGTGGGGCGACGTATTCGATCAGCTCCGGCAGGGAGGCGACGGCGCGGGCCGTGACGAGCGCGGCGGCGTTGCGCAGGTGCCCGCGGCCCGCCTCTTCGGCGCGCACCGGGTGGACACGGACGTTCGCGAGGGGCAGGTCACTGGCGACCTGCTCGAGCAACCGCGCGCGCTTTTTCAGCGGCTCGATGAGGTGGACCTGGGCGCCGGGGAGGAGCGCGGCGAGCACAGTCCCGGGAAATCCACCGCCCGAACCGACGTCGGCGACGCTCTTTCCGTGAAAATTCGTGGGATAAAATGTTTGGAAGATACGAAGCAGTTCGAGCGACTCGGCATAGTGCCGTTGAACCGCCTCCGCGCTCGGTACCGAACTAACGCGAACGGCGGGAGCGGCTTCCGCCAGCATTTCTGCGTGCCGGCGCAGGGTTTCGAGCCACCCTTCGGAGGGCGCGAACCCTGGGAAAAGGGCAGGCAGATTTTCCCAATCCATGGTCTATCCCTTTCGCTAACTCGCGGTCTGGTGAAGAAATGGTACGCTTTTGTTATGGCAGACGATTCTCCTTCCCCCATCGAAACCCCCACCGAAGCCCCGATCGAGCCCCAGATCACGATCGGCGAGGCGCTCCGCCGCTATGTGGATTCCGTGAAGCCGGAAGTCCGAAACGCGCACGCCCAGTACGTGCGCAAGTTCGTCGAGCACCATGGTGACCAGGTCACTGTGGCCTCGCTGACCGGCAGCTGGGTTGAAAGCTATGCGGAGGTCACGATTAAGGCCTCCGACCCGATGGCCCAGGACCGCGTCGCCGCGCTCAAGGCGTGGTTCCAATATCTGAAAAAACAGAACTACACGACCCAGAACTTCGGCATTCACATCCGGGTTCGGCGCACGGCCGCGAGCCGCTCTTCAGGCGGCGCTGTTCGCCTCGAAGAAGTGCCAATCGAGATGACCGCCGAGGGCATCGCAGACCTGAAGCAAGAGATGGAAAGTCTCAACTCGATGGTCCCGGACCTCGTCCTCGAAATCGCCAAGGCGCGCGAAGACAAGGACTTCCGTGAGAACTCGCCGCTCGAAGCTGCGCGCGAGGCCCTCGCCTATAACGAAGGCCGCCGCCGCGAAGTCGAACGCACCCTGAAGCGCGCAGTCGTCGTCGATCGCAAGGGCGCCGACGAATCGGCCGTCGGTTCGACCGTGACCGTGACCCGCGTGGACGATGGCAAGCAGTTCTCCTATCGCCTCGTCGGGGCGCGTGAAGCGAACGCCAACGAGATGAAGATCTCGGTGGATTCGCCGGTGGGCCGTGGTCTCCTCGGCAAGAAGCCGGGCGATGAAGTGACCGTCACCGTAAACGCCGGGAACTCGGTTCGCACCATCGAATACCGCATCGATGAAGTGAGCCATTCGACCTAGAGGTAAGCAAACTTGCACGCCGCGGGCGGTGGGCTGCACAGATTTCATCAACGGGTCGTAGGTTCCGGTAAGAGGAACTGCGCGACGGACGGCGCGATATGCGGGGGTCCCGGACGGCAACAGTCGGGATTCTCCCAGTCGGCCTACCGTGCTCACGCGTAGACACTCTAAATCGTGAGGTGCGACGTGTTGGTGCAAGGTGACATTACCTGTCTTCATTGTGGTTTCGATGGAGGTGTCTGGACCGGGGAACGCGGCTCGGCCCTGACGTACAGTGGCCTGCGGGCACAAGACGGCGCGGTCCGGGGCGCTCCCGACGAGCAGATTCGCTGCCAGCGCTGCCAGGGCCCGGTGCTCTTCGGCAACATCCGCGCGGCAGTGACCCCACAACGCCTGCGCCGCATCCAGCGCATGCGCGAACAGCTCGCTCGCTACGACGAAGAAGCCCGGCGGCGGCGCAGCGCGGCCTAATCGCCGCGGCCCGTATACTCCGCCGATGAGACAGAGAATCGTTTCCCTCGTGCCCAGCCTGACCGAACTCGTGTTCGCGCTGGGCCGGGGCGATTCGCTCGTCGGACGCACCCGCTTTTGCACCGAACCGGCCGGCGACATCGACGTCGTCCCGCGCATCGGTGGCACGAAGAATCCCGATATCGAAGAAATCGTCAGCCTCGCGCCGAGTCTTGTGATCGCGAATCGCGAAGAGAACCGCAAAGAGGACGTCGAAGCGCTCCAGGCGTCCGGCCTCGATGTCCTCCTGACCGACCCCAACACCGTCAACGAAGCGATCGCCATGATCCTCGAACTCGGCGACCTCCTCGACGCGAGCGACGACGCGAAACTGCTCGCCGCCGAGATCCAGGCTGCACTCGACGAGGTTCGGCCGCGTTCGAAGCCAATGAATGTGTTCGCGGCGGTCTGGAACAAGCCACTCATGGGCCTCGGGGGCAATGCCTACGGCCACGACCTGCTCGAACGCTGCGGCGCCCGGAATGTCCTGCGCGAACGGCCGCGTTACCCGGAAGTCAGCCTCGCAGACCTCGAAGCGCTCGCACCGGAGCTGATCCTGCTGCCGGACGAGCCGTTTCCGTTCGCCGAGAAGCACATCCCCGAATTCGCCCAGATCGCCTCGGCGCAGGTCATCGATGGCAAGCTGCTCTGGTGGTACGGATCGCGCATGCCACAGGCGATTCGCGAACTGAGTGCGCTCTTCGCGGTGGCGGACGGCTCGTGAGAATCCGCGTGGTGCCCGCGTCCGAATTCGGCAGCGCCGCCGCCGAGGAGTTCCTCGCCGCGATGGCCCTCCACAAGAGCCCGTTCTATGGCATTTCGACCGGCGCAACGATGATCCCGCTCTACGAGACGCTGAAGACGCTGGTGGAACACAACCGTGCCCGGATCGACAAGATCTATCCGGTGGCCGTGAACGAATACGCCGGACCGCGCGACCACCCGGCCTCGAATCATTCGTACTTCAAACAGCACTGGATGAGCATCCCCGGGGCGCACAGCGTCTTCGAATTCGACACGAGGGTGATTGACCCCGAAATCGAGGCGCGGCGCATGGAGGACCTCGTGTGGACACTGCACGGCCTTTCGACCGCGGTCCTCGGCATCGGGGCGAACGGCCACCTCGCCTTCAACGAACCTGGCAGCCAACGGCGGGCAGCGACGCGGCTCACGGACCTCGCACCTGAAACACGAGCGGCTGCCGGGCGCGCGGGCTGGGGAGACGACGCGCCACATCGCGGCCTGACGCTGGGGCTCAACCTGCTGCTGGAGGCGACGCGCGTGATTCTTCTCGCGAATGGCGCGGCGAAGGCGGGGATCGTCGCGCAGGCAGTTTCGGGGCCGGTGACGGCGGATGTGCCGGCGAGCTACCTGCAGGAGCACGCGGACCTCGTCGTGGTGCTCGATGAGGCTGCCGCGAGCGCCCTGCCGGCGGAACTGACCGCCCCGGGCGAACCCCCAGCGACGGAGTAGCCAGGCGCCTTGGGAAAACCTTCAGCGTGGCACGATAGCGAACTGTTCGTAACACCCGTGCCCGATGATGGTTGCTATCGAGGCAAAGTGGCGGCTGGGGCGGCTCGGGATGTATTCTTATCATTCGATAAATCGACCCCCCAGCCCCGGAGCACCCATTGCTGAAGATTGGCCTTACCGGTGGAATCGCCAGTGGCAAATCCACCGTCACCACCTATTTCCGCGACCGTTCAGTACCTGTGATTGATGCCGACCTGCTCGGCCATCGCACGTATGAGCCGGGCTCGGATACGTTCAACGCGGTCATCGCGGCATTCGGCGAAGAACTTCGCGCGGCAGATGGCACCATCGACCGGCGAGTCCTCGGCGGGAAGGTCTTCGGCAAGCCCGAAGAGCTGAAGCGCCTTACGGATATCGTCTGGCCCGGAATTCGTAAGCTCGCGAGTGAAGAGCTGGCCGCCCTCGAGGCTGCCGGCAATGCGCTCGCGGTGCTCGAAGCAGCCGTTCTTTTCGAAGCCGGCTGGGAGGACCTGGTCGATGAGATCTGGGTCGTCGTGGTGGAGCCGGATACGGCCGTCACGCGGCTCGCCACGCGCAACAACCTCGATGAGGCCGCCGCCCGCGCCCGCATCAGCTCGCAGCTTTCGAACGACGAGCGAACCGGCCGCGCGCAGATCATCATCGAGAACAATTCATCGCTGGACGCGCTCAATGCCGCTATCGAGCGTGAATGGGAACAACTTCAGACGCGGCTGCAAGAAGCCGGGAGGGAATAGTTTTGGTCGAAGCAGCTACCGTTACGCCGTCAATTCACGCGGTCGAGGATTACACGATCCAGGATGAGCCGTTCTATCTGCCGATTGCGGATGAAATCACGCTCTTCGAAAGCGCCTACGAACAGCGCATCCCGGTGCTCCTGAAGGGGCCGACGGGCTGCGGCAAGACGCGCTTTGTGGAATACATGGCCTATCGCCTCGGCATCGCGGGCCAGCCCGACGCGCCGGCGAGCACGCCCCGCAAGCCGCTCATCACTGTCGCCTGCCACGAAGACCTAACGGCCAGCGACCTCGTGGGCCGCTACCTGCTCGATACCGACGGCACCAAGTGGATCGATGGCCCGCTCACCCGCGCAGTCAAGATCGGCGCAATCTGCTACCTGGACGAAGTCGTCGAGGCGCGCAAAGACACCACCGTCCTCATCCACCCGCTGACCGACTACCGCCGCCTCCTCCCGGTCGAAAAGCTGGGCCAGGTGGTCGAATCGGCCGACGGGTTCCTGCTCGTCATCTCCTACAACCCGGGCTACCAGAGCGCCCTCAAGGACCTCAAGCATTCGACGCGCCAGCGCTTCATTGCGATCGAGTTCACCTACCCGCCGCGCGACCAGGAAGCGAACATCATTTCGCACGAATCCGGCTGCTCCCACGAGCAGGCGATGGAACTGGCGAAGCTCGGCGAAAAGGTTCGCAACCTCAAAGAGCACGGCCTCGGCGAAGGCGTCAGCACCCGTCTCCTGATCTACGCGGGCCGGCTCATCGCCAAGGGCATCCCCCCGCGCCGCGCCTGCCAGGTGTCGGTGACCTGGGCCCTGACCGACGACCTGGAAGTTCAGCGGAGCATCGAGGAAGTCGTCACGAGCATCTTCGAATAATGCTGATCGGTATCTTCTCGGACATTCACTGCAACATTGCGGGCCTCAAAAAAGGCCTGGAATTGATCGGTGACGTGGACGAGATCTGGTGCGCTGGCGATTCAGTGTTCCAGTACCGCTGGTCGAACGAGGTGGTTGCCCTGTTGCGCGAGATCAAGGCGAACGTCGTACTTGGCAACCACGAGGACACGATCCTGGGGCGCGATGGCGTTCGCGCAATTAGCGCCCCGACTGTCGACCAGGAACTCGTGGGCTGGATGCGGGAACAACCGTACCGGCTGACGAAAGAGGTTGATGGGAAAGTGATTTTGATGACGCACGGTTCCCCGTGGGACCCGTGGGAGGATTATCACTACCCGCATGAGGCGATCTGGGAGCGAGCCGGCGACCTGGGTTGCGATGTCCTGATCGTGGGCCACACCCACTTTCAGATGGCAAAGAAATACGGCCGGTGCATGGTTATCAACCCGGGTTCGGCTGGCGATGCCCGGGATCCGAACAACGACTACCAGCTTTCGTGCGCGGTATACGACACGGCAACCGATCGCGTGACGTTCTACGATTACGAAGACCCTGCACGGGCAGCCGCAGCGGCCGCCCGGCAGCCGATAGCGCCACGGTAACGCCGTGGTAGTTGGGGGAATGGCGTCATGAGCGTTGTCCACGAACTTATCGCTCGGCACCACGAGCGCCTTTCCGGGTTCCCGGCGCCGTTGGAGCAGCTTTTCGAGGCCGCGCTGCGGTCCCTTTCGCCGAAACTTTCGCCCTCCCAGCTCCAGATCTGGGCGGAAAACGGCATCGAGCTCACCAGCCTGAGCCTTCGCTCCTGGGAGGCCGCAGCGGAGTACTTCCGCGCCGCGCCGCTCTTCCCGGCGAACATGCCGTGGGACGCCTTCGAGCAGCTCGGCCGCGAATCGGTGGCCATGGCGACCGAATCCGCACCGCTCGCCGCCTCCTTCCTGCGCTCTGCCCCGGCCGCCCTCACGGAAGTCGGCCCGGCACATCTGCGCCAGTGGGCGGACCTTGGCCGGCGGCTCTACAAGGGCAACTGGAAGAGCTCCTCGCTCGCTGCCCAGTTCTTCGACCTCAGCCCGCGCATCTTCGGCGTGCTTCGCATCTCCCAGGCGGGGCGGCTGGTCCTGTTTATCGACGAACTCGCGCGCCACAGCTACGAACTAGCCTCGGCCTGCCTCGCCTCCGCGCCGGACGTGCTCGCGCGAATGGACGATGACGACCGCGTGCCCTTCATGACCTTCGCAGTCGAACTGGCGCAATCCTCCTGGGCCGATTCGCGGCTCTACTTCGACCGCGGCGGCAACCTGCTCGCGAAGGTCCACGCGCCGGTTCGCGAGCGTTACCTGCTGCTCGCCGCGCAGGTCGCCCGGCGGCACAATCGCTCGGCCTTCCAGTACTTCGAAGACGCCGCCAACTCGCTCGGCGAATTGGACCCGAACGACCACCTCCAGGTCGTCCAGCTCGGCGAAGAACTTGTACCCCACTCGCCCTTCGCGGCCATGGACTTCGTCACGAACACGCCGAAGGTGCTGACGCGCGTCCGTATCGACGAACTCGCGCCCTGGCACGCGGCCGGCCTGCGGATTCTCCAGGCGAGCCACGACGGCGGCGAAGCCTACTTCCGCCTCCAATCGACCCGCGGCGAAGACATCCTCGAGACGCTCTCGGCCCGCGTCGAACTGTCGCGTGTCGGCGACGTGCTTCGCCTCTACTGCAAGGCGCTCACGGGCCGCAACCTCAGTATCCAGACGACCGCCGCGCTCGCCGAAAAGGGCATTGGCTGGACCGACCAGGACCGCGCGACCACCGAGGGCACGACCATCTACCTGCCCGAGGTGATGGAGCGATTCCACGAGAAGCAGGAGAACTTCCTCGCCATTAAGGTCTTCGCGACCCACCAGGCGGGGCGGCTCGAATTCGGCAGCTTCGAACTCCAGTACGACCGCCCGGGCGCCCTCCTCGGAGACTCGCGCACCGCAATCGTCCAGGAAGGGAAAACCGCGACGGACATGGAGCGGTTCTTCGACCTCTTCCCGGACCGGCGGCTCGCGAGCGACCTCTTCACCCTCACCGAAGACGCCCGCGTCGATTCGACCATCAGTCGCGAGTACGGCGGCATCCGCAAGCCGCTCAAGCGAATGCAGGCCTCGGAACTCGAAAATCGCCCGGATGTGAAGAAGCTGCCCCTGCGGCAGGCGTTCGTCGAGAACCTCGTGCGAGCGAGCCTCGATGGCGCCGACGCCGTCCTCTGGCCGAAGAATCGCGCCGAAGTGATGGCCCAGGGCCTCGGGCTGCTGCAGACGGTCATGCAGAAGGGCGCCATTGTCGAAGACTCGGCCGAGGCGACCATGCGGCTCTACAAATTCGCGCTCGGCATCCCGAACACCATCGACGACTCGGACGAATCGGAGTGGGAGTCGGTTGAGCCGATGGAAGGTGGCCAGGGCCAGCAGGTCGATGGCGGCCAGCAGGGCGGCGCCGCCGGTGGCGACCCCACGGTCGGTGACGTCGGCGAAGGCGAGGGCGAAGATGACCAGTACGCCAGCCCCCAGGAAGTCGACTTCCGCGGCGACTTCAAGCCGGAGCTCGTGCAGCTCCTAATGAAGCTGCGCGAAGACGCCGCAGGCGGGGATGCCGGCCAGCAGTCACCGCAGCAGCTCACCCCCGAACAGCTCCAGGAACTGCTCGAAAAGAGCGTCGAAATCGACCTCGATGCGCTCATGGAAGGCGACCTCGACGCGACGACCGGCATGTTCATGAACAACCTCATGAAGGAAGCCGGCCAGCCGAAGGGCGACGAAAACGCGCAAAAGGGCGACAAGACCGGCGAGGATTCGACCGGCGCTGGCGAAGGCGAAGACCCGCTCATCCCGATTATCACCGTCTACTACTACGACGAGTGGGACTTCCGGGCGCAGGACTACAAGCCGCGCTGGTGCGCCGTCAAGGAACAGAAGCTCGAACAGGGCGAAGACGACTTCTACGAAAAGACGCTGCGAGAGCACGCCGGGCTCGTCGCCCAGACGCGCAAGCAGTTCGAACTGATGAAGCCGGAGATGTTCCGGAAGATTAAGCGCCTGCGCGACGGCGAGGATTTCGACCTCGACGCCGCCATCGAATGGATGGCTGAGAAGCGCGCTGGTGTGACGCCGAACGACAAGATCTACTGGCGCCGCAACAAGATCGAGCGCGACGTCGCAGTGGCGTTCCTGATCGACATGTCCGCCAGTACGGACGAAGAGATCAATAAGCGTGAGAAGAAGTACGACGACGACGATTACGATGACGATCCCCGCAAGTACCTGAGCTGGTGGGTCTCGAAGCGTCGCCAGGAACTCGCCGCGCCGCCGAAGCGGATTATCGACCTCGAAAAAGAGTCGACGGTCCTGCTGATGACAGCGCTGGAGACGATTGGCGACCAGTACGGGATTTACGGCTTCTCGGGCTATGGCCGGGATAATGTCGAATTCTTCGTGATCAAGGACTTCGACGAGACGCTGGATACGAAGATCAAGAAGCGGCTCGACAAGATCACGCCGATTCGTTCGACGCGCATGGGCCCGGCCATCCGGCACGCGACCTACAAGCTGAAGCAGACCGACGCGAAGGTGAAAATCCTCGTGCTGCTCAGCGACGGCCGCCCCCAGGACCACGGCTACGGCCGCGACCGCACGGAGAAGGAATACGCGATCCACGATACGAAGCAGGCGCTGAACGAGGCCAAGCGCGAGGGCATCACGCCGTTCGCACTGACCGTCGACCGCGCCGGCCACGACTACCTCAAGACCATGTGCGAAGACATGGGCTACGAAGTGGTCGCCGATATCGAGGCGCTCCCGAGCCGCCTGCCGACGCTCTACCGGCGGCTCACGGAGTAAACCGCGCGGTCGTCAAAGCAACACACCAACGAATAGCCGGACTCGAAAGAGTCCGGCTATTCGCATATGAACACAAAATCCGAGCCGCGACAGGGATGCAGCGGGCGGGTGACTTGCCACCGAATCGACTGCCCGCAGGCCCGCCCATCGAGCTTGGAACCTACGTTGAGCGCCCATCGTCGAGTCGCCAGCACCGCCGCCTACCACATCTTGGTGCCGAATCACGCGCCCGCTCCGTTCTCGTCGCGGCTCGGAATTGGTAGGAAGGCGCCACGCCTTTGTGGCTGCTATTTCGCCAATCAACCTTTAATCTTCGTTCGCCAGCACCCTCGGTGCAGCGGAAATTCCTGTGTCTTTTCGCGCGTTTTTCAGTATGATCCCGAACGAGAGGAACGTGAATGGACGGATTTGACGTAGTCGTAGCTGCCGTCGTTGGCTCGACGGTCGCGATTACCCTGCTCAGCCTGAGCCAACGGGTCGGGCAGTTCTTCAGCGTATACCGTGAGGCGGGACGATACCACATCGATTTCGGTCGCCAGCATTCGGAGCGCGATACGCGGAGATGACTTGCCGCCCAGCCTGTTTGGCTGGAACAGGGTAATATCCGCGGCCATGGATACTGACCGCCCCTTTCACGGCATCCGGGTCATCGAATTCGGACAATTCATCGCCGTTCCCTACTGTGCACAGCTGCTCTCCGAAGGTGGCGCATATGTCATCAAGATCGAGTCGCTTGATGGCGACCCGACGCGGGTGCTCGCGCCGATTGAGAACGGCGAGTCGCGGCACTACCTGACGCGCAACCGGGGCAAGCACATTCTGCCGCTCGACCTTCGCAACCCGGCCACGCGCGGCATCATCGACGCGCTTCTCGCGACGACCGACGTCATCCTCACGAACTTCCGGCCGGGCCTCGCCGAGGAGTTCGGGCTCGATTACCCGGCGCTCAAGGAACGCTTTCCGCGGCTCATCGTTGCCAACGCCACCGCCTTCGGGACACGCGGACCGGACGCGAACCTCGCCGGGATGGACCTCGTCGTCCAGGCCCGCAGCGGACTTATGTCGGCGTTGGGGCGCGAAGTCGATGGCCTGCCCGCGAGCGGCGAGCCCTCGATTGTCGACTACACCTGCGCGATGACGCTCGCCTTCGGCATCTCCTCGGCGCTGCTTCGGCGCGAGCGAACCGGGCAAGGTGGCGAAGTGCGCGCCTCGCTCCTGATGGCCGCGATGACCCTCCAGAACACGGCGATGGTGCGCGTCGATGAGCACGATGGCGCCGACCAGGAGCGGGCACTCGGCGCACTCGAAGCGGCGCGGGAGGCGGGCGCTCCATTCCAGGAGCAGACGGCGCTCATGCCCGTGAACCGCGTCTCCTGGATGAACAGCATCTACCTGCGCGTCTACATGACGAAGGACCGGCCGCTCGCAGTCGCCTGCGCGAGCCGCAAACTGCAGACCTCGCTGCTGCGGGCTCTCGGGATCAAGGACGCGTGGTTGGGGCGGCCGGCGAACGAAGACCGCGCCGCCTTCGCCGCCCATTACGAGGCCTTCGAGCGCGAGATGGAGGCGACATTTGCAACGAAAACGGCAGCCGAATGGAAGGCTGCCTTCGAACGCGAAGGGGTCGCCTACGCCGATGTGAAGTTCCCGCTGGAGATGCTCTCGGACGAGCAGACCGAGGCGAACGAGATGGTCGCTACCGTGCCCCATCCGACACTTGGCGACATTCGCGTGCTCGGTTCGCCCGTGAAGATGGACGGCGACGGCTTCCAGGCGAGCGTGCCTTCGGCGCTCTATGGGACCGAATCGCGCGCGATCCTCGCCGCCGCCGGGTTCTCCGAGTCCGAAGTCGATGCTTACGTGAGTGGTGGCGTCACGCGCGAAAAGTACGCCGGCCGCTGATTCACGCCGCGTAAGGCGCTGCCTTGCAAACCCATCGCAGCCATTGAGATCGCCTCCCCCGCTGGAGACCATAGAGTCGTGCCCCACACATCCGCCGGGCCGCGAGCGATGCTTCGTTCGCACCAACCGGCGGCAGCGATTCACCATGGAGGTGCGCTCATGGCTCATGAACATCGCGAAGGACGGCGCGGCGTCGTCCAGATTGGCGGGACCGTCGTATTCCACGACGGCTCCAAGGCAGGGACCGTTTCGAAGATTATTGTCGACCCGAACCGCGACACGATGACCGATGTCGTGGTCAAGAAGGGCGTCCTCTTCGCCGACGAGCGGATTGTCCCCATCGGCTGCATCGATTTCGAGGAGAACGGCGAACTCCACCTCGATATCGACAAGGACGATTACAAGGAGCTCGGCCGGTTCGACGATGGCATGTATCGTGCGCCGGACCCGGACTATACCGGCCCCCCCGGTTTCGATGCCTCGACGCACGGCATGCACAACTACCAGTTCGAGGCCGTCCTCGCTTCCGGGGGCAGCCTGAATTCCGGCAAGATTCTCGGCTTCCCCGGCGGCGAAGGCAGCCGGAATACGGACCCGATGACTCGCCCCGCGCTCGGCCAGGGCGACCCGGTGCTCGATGTCGATGGTGAGCAGATTGGCGAAATCGACACCCTCGAGCTCGACCCTACGACCGGCGAACCGGTCCGACTGGTCGTCCAGCAGGGCATGATCTTCCACACGACGTCGGAGATCCCGGTAGCTTCGATCGCCCAGCTCAGCAACAAGGGCGTGATTGTCGATTTTCGCAAAGCGGAACTCGAAGCGCGGGAAATGACTCCCTCGTAGTCACATTCGGCTCGATTTGCCAACGCAAGATGCCCTCCCCAGGAAACTGGTGGAGGGCATTTTGCGCTGTGGCGCGCGGCTGCGGGATGCGGCCTATGCGCTCGCGACAGGCTCCCCGGCGCCCGGGCCGAGGAGGTCATCGAGCATCGCATCGACGAGGTAGCCGGGCACCGCGAGGGCCATGCCGCCGTTGATCATCGTGTTGATGCCGATGACGCGGCCGCGACCGTCCACCAAAGGCCCGCCCGAGTTGCCCGGCGCCAGCCGGATATCGGCCCGGACGTAGTCGTCGCGAAGCGGCTGCGAGAGGGCAATCCCGGCCGTTACCGCCCCTCGCTGACCCCACGGGTTGCCGACCGCATAGACGGCCGTCCCCGCGCGGACCTCAAGTGCGTCACCCGGCTCTACCGGCTCGAAGTGGCCGCCATCGACGCGGATGATTGCGAGATCGTGGTCCGGGCGGCGTGCGACCACCCGGCCGAGGTGTTCGCTGCCATCACTGGCGACGACGCGGACCGAATCATCACGGGCGACGTGGTGATTGGTGACGATCGTCTCGCCGTCGCGCCAGGCGGTGCCGCTGCCGGCGCCATCACTCGAAAGGACGGCGACGACCGAGCGCTGGATGCGTGCCGCGAGCGTCGCGGAGCCGGCATCGATGGGCGACGCAGCCTCGTTCGTAACGGTGCTCATCGTGGCTCCTTACTGACGCTCGCCGGGTGTGACGGTGACCGTCAGGAGTTCGCCGCCGCGGAAGATGCGGTAGGCAGCGGGCTTGCCGACGCTATCCGGGCCGAGATGGGCCTGGAGGTCTTCGGTATTGGCGATCGGCGCGCCCTCGGCCGAGACGAGGATGTCGCCGATCATGAGCGAATCAGCCGACGGGCTGCCAGGTTCGACGCTGACGAGCAGGAGGCCGGTCTCCTGGCCGTCGACGGTCGCGGCGAGCGCTTCGGGCAGGCGGACCAGTTGACTGCTGATGCCGAGAAAGCCGCGCTTCAGGCGGCCACCGGCAGCAAGCGCCGCGGCGATCGATTCGAGGGCTTCGAGCGGAAGCGTGAGGCCCTGCCCCTGGCCCAGTTTCGAGCTGTTCATGCCGATGACCTGGCCCTGGACGTTGATCAGAGGGCCACCGGAGAAGCCGGGGTAGAAAGTAGTGTCGCTGCGCAGGTAGCCGGCGATCTGCGCGCCGCGGAAGGTGCGCCAGGGCCCGCCGGAGAAGCTGACAACGCCGAAGGAGGCCATCGGTCCGCCAGGGCCGGGACGACCAAGCGCGAGCACCATCTGGCCCGTCTTCGCCGCTGCCGGGGCACGCTCTGCCGGCGTGAGCACGGCATCGGATACGCGCAGGATGGCGATGTCGGAGCCGGGGTCGCGGCCGGCGAGGGTAGCGCTGACTTCGGTGCCACCGGGAAGGACGACGGTGATGTTCTCCTCGCGCTCGATGACGTGGTCGGAGGTGATAATCGTATTCGCGTCCCAGGCGATGCCGGTTGCCGGGAATCGGCGGCGCGCGTTGACGGTGACGAGCGATTTGCCCGCGTGTTCGACGGCAGCGGCGAGGCCGTCTGAGAAAGCCGCGAGGGCCTGCGTGTCGGTGTGGTCAGTCATGAGAAATGCTCCTGCGGTTCTTGAGAACCAGTGCATCGAGCATGCTCCCGGCCGGCGATATTCGCGCCGCCGAAGCAGGTAGTCCGGGCACCTACCCGTTCGGGCGGGCGCGGCGCATGACAGGATGGGGCGAAACCGGGTAGGGTGGGCGCGTGCGCGGCGAGGTGACGAATGGCGAAGCGTAGGATCCGGCGGCCGCTCGAACGGCAAGCTGGCGAGCGCGGCAGACAGAGCCCGGCGGGAAGCGGCTCGCACCCGGCGATGAGCCAGCGCTGGGCGCTCCTCCGCGAGCTCAACGCGACCGCCGGGAACCGCGCCGTCCACCGCATGCTTATGTCCGGCAAGGGCGGGATGATCCGGCGCGGCGGCGTCCTCGAACAGCCAGCCCCAGGCGAAGGCGGCAAGGACTACGGCGAGCATCGTTCGAAGGGCTTCTCGGAGCTGGAGCGCATCTGGATCGACGACGTCATGTCGAACCCGCTCGTTTCGCTCATCTTCTCGACCTATGGCTCGATCCCGCCGGTGATCCTTCACCGCGTGGAGGAGATTGGCAACGCTTCGGGCCAGTATTCGCCGGGGAAGAACGAAATCGGCATCACCGACAAGTCCTACGAGGAACAGCCGGGAGACGACATCGACCCGAAGACCGAAGCGGAACTCGAAAAACGCCACGAGGCGGCGTTCAAGGGCACGCTCCTGCACGAGATTTTCCATTATGTCGAAGACAACACGAAGGACCTGAAGACGAACATCCCGCTGCCGACGCACCTCATGGGGACGATGGTTGCGCCGGAAGCGAACGGCTTCGATGCGTATGCGTTCGGCTGGTTCCTGCACCCGCGGACGAACGAATACCTGCACTTTTCGGTCCCGGGCATCATGGTGCCGGGCCATTTTCGCAACATCATGGACTTCCCGGAACTCGAGGCGGTCTACAACGCGCGAGAGTGGGAGAAATCGCCGATGCCGGTGAGCGGCCACAGCATTTCGCCCGAAGAGGACCTCGCCGAGTCATTCAGCCTGCTGCTGCTCAGCGAAGAGACGCGCGAGGCGTTCTTCCAGGCCTATCCGCTGCGTTCGAAGCTGCTCGGGGCGTACCTCAAGCACCTCGCGGGGCTGAAAGCGGCCGCCGACCGGGCTGCGCCGAAGGCGGAATAGCCGCTCAGACGAACCCGCGTAGCTTGATCGCGGTGGCGACGCGGTCGACGCCGATATCGAATGCGGCATCGCGCGGCTTCGTGCCATCCGCCTTCGAGCGGCGCATGAGGTCGCCAAACGCGGCCACCATGCGCGTCTCCAGCTCCTGGTTTACGCGTTCGAGCGACCAGCGGAACTGCTGAATGTTCTGGGTCCATTCGAAATAGGAAACGGTCACCCCGCCAGCGTTCACGAGGATGTCCGGGAGGACAACGATGTTGCGCGCGGCGAGTTCGCGGTCGCCGTCGGTCGTCACCGGGTGGTTCGCCGCCTCCACGACAACCCGCGCCCGGATCCGCGGTGCATTCTCGCCCGTGATCACCTCGCCGATCGCGGCGGGGACGAGATAGTCGCAGTCAATTTCGAGGAGGGCGTCGTTCGTAATCGGAACGGCGCCTTCGAACCCGGCGACGCTGCCGGCGAGGGTGAAATAATGGTCGAGCGCGGCGATATCGATGCCCTCGGGGTTCGCAATACCGCCCTTGACGTCGCTCACGGCCACGATCTTGAAGCCCATGCCGCTCGCGATCCGGGACGTCCAGGAACCGACATTGCCGTACCCCTGGATTGCAAGGCGCACATCCGCGGGGGCGACGCCTTCGAGCTTCGTGTATTCGCGCATGCAGATCGCGACGCCGCGGCCGGTCGCCTGGTCGCGCCCATAGCTGCCGCCGAGTTCGACGGGCTTGCCAGTGACGATCTGGGGGGTGTGGCCGAAGCGCGCGCCGTAGGCGTCCATCATCCAGGCCATCGTCTGGGCGTTCGTGCCCATATCGGGCGCGGGGATGTCGCGCTGCGGCCCAAGGACCATGCTGATGTGGTTCGTATAGGTGCGGGTGAGGCGGTTGAGCTCCGTCTGGCTCATGCGCGCGGGGTCGCACATGACGCCGCCCTTTGCGCCGCCGAATGGCAGCTCCATAAGCGCGCACTTGTAGGTCATAAGCATCGCCAGGGCGCGAACTTCGTCGAGGTCGGCGCGGGGGTGGAAGCGAAGGCCACCCTTGTAGGGCCCGCGCGCGCCGTTGTGCTGCACGCGAAACCCTTCAAAGATGCGCAGCTTGCGGTCGTCCATGCGCACCGGCACCTGCGCGTGAACTTCGCGCCAGGACGACCGCAAGAGGTCCGCGATTTCGCCATCGAGCTTGAGGCGGGCTGCCGATTCCAGCATCGCGAGGATGACGGATTCGGAGGGCGAAAGCGTGTTTGCCATGCGCGGACTCCTCGCCGCGACGTGCGGCTCCTTGAATTGTCCGCGATCCGCCGGTTAGTTGCGTGGTTGCTCGCCTCCTGCGGGACGATGGGGCAAACTTTCGCCATGGCACGTGTCTTCATTACCCGCGCAATCCCCGGCGACGCAGCGAAAACGCTCGCAGCAGCCGGCCACGACGTCACGACCTGGCCGGGCGAACTGCCGCCCACGCCGGCCGAGCTGCTCGCCGCCCTCGAAGACGTCTCGGGCGCGATGACGATGGTCACCGACCGCATCGATGCCGCCGTCCTCGCTGCGGTTCCGACCCTGCGCGTGGCGGCCAACATGGCCGTCGGCTACGACAACCTCGATACGGCCGCGGGCGATGCTGCGGGCACCTGGATGACGAACACGCCCGGGATCCTGCATCGAACGACGGCCGAATTCGCGATGGCGCTCATCCTCGCGGGCACGCGCAGCATCGCCACGAGCGACCGCGACACCCGCGCTGGCGGCTGGAAAACCTGGTCGCCGACCGCTTTCCTCGGGACCGACCTGCACTCGGCGACGGTTGGCATCATCGGGCCGGGCGAAATCGGCGCGGAGGTGGCGCGGCTCTGCCGGGCGTTTGGCGCGCGCGTGCTCTACACCAGCCGTTCGCCGAAACCGGACCTCGAACGCGAACTCGGACTCGAACGCGCCGAACTCGATGACCTCCTGCGCGAATCTGACGTGGTCTCGCTCCATGTGCCGCGCACCGCGGAGACGGCGAAGATGCTCGGCGCGCGGGAGTTCGCGCTCATGAAGCCGTCCTCGCTGCTCGTGAACACGGCTCGCGGCGGCGTCATCGACCAGGATGCGCTCGTCGAAGCGCTGCGAGCCGGGCGGCCCGGGTTCGCCGCGCTCGACGTTACCGACCCGGAGCCACTGCCGCTGAGCCACCCGCTCTACGCGTTTCCGAACGTGACAATCACGCCGCACATCGCCTCGGCGAGCGTCGAGACGCGTTCGCGCATGGCCGAATGCGCCGCCCGGAACATCATCGCGGCGCT
>JBBSKE010000018.1:0-17435 GCA_038256595.1 Tepidiformales bacterium
ATCACCCGGTACTGCCGCTCGACATCGTAGGGCGCGAGGATGCCGTGGCTGCGCTGGGGTCGAAAAATCACGGGGAGCCGGTGTGGCACCCCCTCGCAGGTCACCTCGAGGTCGATCCCGACGGTGTCGTTGCTCGCGCCGGCGGGCATGGACGAAAACGAGGCGAAGGCCACCGAATCCGCCGCCGGGAGCTTCGCCGCCACGAATTCGAGCAGCCGTTCCCGCCAGTTCATTCAAACCTCCGCGATTGCGGTCGCTAGGAGCTCCTCGACGTCGGCGCGCGAATACCAGGGCTCACTGTCGTTGAACGAAACCCAGCCGTGGTAGATGACCGCGAGTTCGAACAGCCAGCGCGCCCGGAAATAGGCCATATTCGCGAGCGGCTGCCCCGTAACGGCCTGGTAGGCGCGCACGAAGTTCGTCTGCGAAGCGGGCACCCAGGGCGCGCCCTTGAGGTGCGACAGCGAAACGAGGTGCCCGATATCGCTTCGAGCGTCACTGATGCGCGCCTGCTCCCAATCGACCACGCCGACGCACTCCTTCGCCCGAAAGAGGTAGTTGAACACGTTGATATCGCCCTGGCAGAACGCGAGGTCGCCATCTGTCGGCGCGTTCGCTCGAAGCGTCGCAAGCGCCAGGACCAGCAGCGGGTCGTCGTCACAGCCGAACGCGGGCATGCGCGCGGCGATCACGTCTAGTTCTGCGAGGATTGCGTTGTGCGCCGAGTCGGCTACCAGGAGCCAATCGAGCCCGGCCGCCCGCCAGTCTACGGCGTGGACGCGGGTGACCATCTCCGTGAAGGCGCCGAAATCCGCCTCCGGGCCTGCGATGCCCATGTGCGGCGCATCGATCCATTCGAGCACGATGAATGGCGCACCAAGGATCGAGATATCAGCCTCGGCGGCGATAAAGCGAGGCGCGGGGATGCCGGTCGATTCGAAGGCGGCAATGACGCGGCCCTCGCGCAGCACGTCATACGGTTCGAAGATGCCGCGTTCGCGCTGGATGCGCAGGCAGACCGCAATCGCGGCGCTGGCTTCGAGTTCGACCCGGCAGGTCAGGTTCGAGGCGCCACCCTCGGCGATCGCGATAGAGGATACGGTCGCGGTCGCGAAGCCCGGGCGCTCACGCAGCCAGGACTGGAAGGCTAGGGCATCGGGAAGGGCGACGGTCATCCGCAAATCATAGCGGAAGGCGCATGGCCCGGACATGAAGAAACCCGGCGGGGACCGGGTTTCAGAAGTCGTTGCTTGCTTGATGTCTCATTCGAGCCGCATCGATGATGTGCTCGTGAGGGTGGGATTCGCGATTGAACTCCCCCCGATGAGACTGAGAAGTGGGCTGATTGGCGTCACGTACGTGAACTTGTACTGCAGTTGGACGGTGGCTGTGCTGCCTTTAGCCGCCTGGACATTGGTGTAGGTCTTCGTCAGCGTTGGGCTAGTCGTCGTGAGTCCGCCCATCGCGTTCGTGACTGCGGAATTGATCTGGTTGCTGTCGCCTTGTACGGCGGCCATTCGGGCACCCTCGCGCGCGGCATTTGTCAGGATGCTGTCTGTGTAGAATGCCCGGCCGAAATCAACAATTGCAAAGAGCATGACGAGAAGGAGAGGCAGAACCAGAGTAAACTCGACAAGCGATTGTCCCGCTTCCGATTGCCTGAACCGGCGAGCGTGACCCTGTGCTAGTGTTCGGATTCTCATCTGGCTCTCCAAACCTGTATTCATTTTCCCTACAGGCGTTGTTCCCACGGAGGAACATGAATACCGGCTAAAGTCCTGCTGTGAACGTCGAGATTGGCCCCTGGATCGCGGTCCCGAGGGAGCTCAAGGCGATTACACAGGCGGCGGCGACGAATGTGAGTATGAGGGCATATTCGGCGAGGCCCTGGCCATCTTCGTTGGCTGTCGCACGGCGGAAGTTGCGCGACAGCGCCCCGATTCGGTGAAACATCAAACCGGTCCTTCCTTGCCCCAAGCCTGCATGGTAGCTAAACGGAAAGCACCCGGGCTCCCGTGAAGGGAGGCCGGGTGCCCGGCTAGCTATTCGGCTTAGAGGCCCGAGGTGACCTCACCGATCTTACCGTTGAGGCTGGTACCGAGCAGGGTGAGGGCGCCGACGCAGACGACCGCGATGAGCGCAAGGATCAGACCGTATTCCGCCAGGCCCTGGCCTTCTTCGTCGGCGACGTGCTGGCGTGCCTGAAGCGCTGCGACCTTGTTGACAACGAAGCTATTAATCTTGGACATGGGTTTGTTCTCCTACCTTGTGTTTGTTTGTGGGTCTTGCCCGGAATCCCCAACGGATTTCGTTCCTGGCTCATCTGCTGGACCGATTGTTGCCGGTGGCCCCCAGTGGATTTCGCCGTTGCGGTTCGCATTTCGTTGGAGTTACTAGGAGATTCGTCGGGTTCCGAGGGACCTAAAGGGCGATCACCGCTTGTCCACCGTATGTTCATTCTTTGTGCGGGATTCCCCTCGGATCTGTCTCCAATGGCCGCCGTATCTGTGGAACGGTACCTCGCGCTCCGACTATCTCTATGTATATGTCGGCAACTGAGGAGCTTTCATGACTACTTCGTCCGCGCAGGCCACTACACCGCCGCGACCGCTGATCCGCTGGAACCGCGTGCTGTCCCAGGCACAGACGGTCCTGCTGGTTGTTATATCGGTGTTCTTTGTCAGCGTGCACGCCATGCACCTGGCCGACGGCAGATGGACCAGCGTGCCGTTCGCCATCGAGAACATCGTCCTCGTCGTGATCTTCCTCACGCGCCGGTCGAGCATTGCGACATCGACACGGCCATTCGACTGGCTGGTCGCCGCGATCGGTGGCTGGGGGCCGCTCGCTTTCCAGCTGCACGACGGCAGCCTCGGCTGGCTCGAAGGCCCTGGCTTCGCGATTCAGCTTGCGGGCCTCTGCCTGGTCACCGTCTGCTTCCTCGGTCTCGGCCGAAGCTTCGGCGTTGTCGCTGCGAACCGTGGCCTCAAGACGCGCGGGCCGTACCAGATCGTTCGCCACCCAATTTACGCCTGCCACTTCATCACGAACATCGGGTTCCTGATGGTGAACCCGCACTGGATCAATGTGGCCCTGCTATCGGCGGTCGTCGTCGCCCAGGTCATGCGTATGCGGGCCGAGGAGCGCGTCCTCACCGAGTCCGGCGACTACGCCAACTACGCCGCCGAGGTGCGCTACCGCCTCATCCCGGGCGTCTACTAGGCAGCTCCGGCAACGTCTACCGCTCTACCGAGGCGATGAACTGGTAGAGCGGCTGACCTCCCGGGTGAACCTCCACCTCGACCTCCGCATCCTCGAAACGCTCGGCTAGCCCGAGCGTTTCTGCGTCCCCGGAGATGCCGTCGCCGGTGTAAATCGTCACGAGCGAGGCATCCTCCGCATTCGCTGCGGTCAAACCCGCGAGCAGGGCGGCCAGCGGGTCTGCCTCCGCAGCGACGAGCGTGCCATCGAGCATCGCGATCGCCTGCCCGGCGGTCACGGCAATCCCATCTGCTACACGATCAGAGGTGGCGATCGTCACTTCGAGGGTCGAAATGTCCGCCATCGCCTGGGTCATGGCCTCCAGGTTGGCAGCGGGCAGTGCTTCGCTGTGATAGGCGATTGCGGCCGCGATCCCCTGCGGCAGCCCGGTCGATGGCGCGACGTGAATCGTGCAGCGCGAGAGACTCGCCGCCTGCTGTGCCGCCAGCAACACGTTCCGGTGATTCGGCAGGACCACCACATCCGGCGCGTTGAGCGCGTCCGCCGCTGCCGCAATATCGCCTGCCGAGGGTTTCATGATTTCGCCAAGGGGCGCAGTTGCCGCGCCGAGACTCTCGAAGAGCGCTTCGAAGCCATCGCCGTTGACCAGCGCGAGCAGAGCCGTGGTCTTCCCGGCGCCGCTCCCGGTCGTCCGCAGCCGTTCGTTCTGGGCCGACATGTCCTCGATTTTGACCCGGCTCACGCGGCCGAGTGCGCCCGCCTTCTCGACGAGTGCGTCAGGCGTCTGCGTGTGTGCGTGCAGCCGCGCGAGCGTTTCGTCGCCAACCACGACGACGGATTCGCCGCCATGGTCGAGCGCCAGCCGGCGCAACACTTCGATATCGAGCACGAGCCCCGCTGGTTCGAGCAGGAATTCGGTACAAAAGCCAAGTTCGCCGGCGCCGTGGCCCGCCTGCCGCGAAAGTTCGCGCAGTGGCAGCAGCGACGCCCGCGCCTGGACCCCCATCAGCGACGCCAGCAGCCCCCGGAGAATGACGCAGATGCCTTCGCCGCCCGCATCCGGGACGCCCGCCGCGAGCAGTTCCGGGAGCTGGTTGATGGTCTCGGCTTCGGCGATCTCGGCGGCGACAGTCGCTTCGCGGAGGATGTCGAAGCAGGGTTCACCCGCGCCTCCGTTCGGCATCTCGGCGGCGAACTCGGTCGCCCGCTCCCCGGCAACCCGGAGGACCGTCAGCATCGTGCCCTCCGAAGGCTTCGAAACGGCCGAGTATGCTGCCCGCGCTGCCTCGACCATCCCGGCGGCGAGTGATTTCGCGTCGAGTGGCTCGGGATTGCCGATGCCCGCCGCGAGGCCCTTGAGCGCCTGCGAAAGAATCACGCCTGAGTTCCCGCGCGCGCCGTAAAGTGCTCCCCGGGCGAGGGCCTGGAGCACCGCGCCAATCGAGAGGTCCTCGATGTTCTCCGCCTGCTCTACCGCGCGTTCGAGGGTGGCCGACATGTTCGAACCGGTGTCGCCATCTGGCACCGGGTATTCGTTGATCGCATCGATCGCGGCCGCCGAATCGTTCAAGTGCAGCGAGGCGTAGCGAAACGCGACGCGCAGGCCGGCAGCGTCGACCGTGGTGGAAATCGGGCTCACGAGCGTGCTCCAGGTGTGTGGCGGGCGGGATTTTGGCGTTCGGCGGGGGTCGGTGCTATCATCGGACGCGTATTCTTGCATCCAGGGGAACTACAGGCATGGCCAGTGGCGCATGCGATCTGTGCGGCAAAGTTGTGATCTTCGGCCGGTATATCCGTCATAAGCACGGTGGCCGGTGGGAGCGCAAGGCAACGCACAAGAGTCGCCAATTCAAACCGAACATCAATAAGCAGAAGGTTACCCTGGGCGGCGTCACCGCGCGTGTGAACGTGTGCACGCGCTGCCTTCGAACCATCGCGAAGTCCGAGAAGATGCCGGCGTAAGCTGCGCACCCTCTGAACATTGAAACGGCCGGTCGAATTTCGACCGGCCGTTTTCGTGCGTCCGAACTGCCGCTTCATTCGCCCAACTCAGGCGAGGGCGGCCCGCAACTCCGCGATGCTCTCGGCCACGCTCTTCGCCGGGTTGTAGACCGAGCTGCCGCAGACCAGCACGTTCGCACCCGCGTCGGCACATTCGCGCGCGTTCGCAGCCTTCACACCACCATCGATCATGATGTCCGCGTTCGAACCAATGGCATCGAGCAGCCCTCGCACGCGCCGCACCTTGTCGAGCTGCCGGGGGAGCATCTGCTGGCCGCCCCAACCCGGGTTAATCGTCATCACCATCACCTGGTCGACGTCCGCGAGCGACTCCTCGATCGCCGCGACCGGGGTTGCCGGGTTGATACAGACGCCTGCGCGCACCCCGAGCCGCCGAATCGAGTCGAGCGTCCGGTTCAGGTGCGGCGAAACTTCGACGTGGACGTTCACGGTGGTCGCGCCCTCCGCGTAGACTTCGAGATGGCGCTCCGGATGGACAATCATCAGGTGGATGTCGAAGGGCAGATTCGTCACTTTCCGCAGGGCCGCGATGAGGGTCGCGCCGAACGTGATCGGCGGCACGAATTGTCCATCCATGACGTCGAGGTGGAGCAGATCGGCGCCGCCAGCCTCGGCTGCGCGAATTTCGTCGGCCAACCGCCCAAAATCGGCGGTCAAAATGGATGGAGCGAGTCGAATTGATGTCATTGGGCGTTATCCCTCGTGTCTTCGAGCGTATATACTCTACCGAGTAGGCGGTTTATCAATTATGGCTGTTCGCGTTGTCACCGACTCCACCAGCGATTTGCCGGGGCATATCGTCGAATCCCTCGGCGTTACAGTCGTTCCCTGCATCGTCAGTTTCGGGCAGGATTCCTACCTCGACGGCGTCGAAATGGACCCGGCCGCCTTCTTCGAGCGGTTGGCGAGCGCTTCCGTGTTCCCAAAAACGAGCCAGCCCCCGGTCGAAGCCTTCCGCGAGACCTACGAGGCGCTCGGCGCGAACGGTGACGATATCGTCTCGATCCACGTCTCCTCTCGACTTTCGGGCACCATGAACTCCGCCTCGATCGCCCGCGAGGACATCAGCCGCGAGATCCACATCGAACTGATCGACTCCTACAGCACGAGCCTTGGGCTGGGCGCAATCGTCGTCGAAGCGGCCGAAGTGGCCAAAGCAGGCGGCACCCTCGACGAGGTCACCGCGGCCGCTCGCCGCGCGATGGACCGGACCGACCTCGCCGTTGCCCTCGACACGTTCGAATATCTCCAGCGCGGGGGCCGCATCGGTCGCGCGAAGGCGATGCTCGGCACGCTTCTTAGCACCAAGCCGCTGATCCGCTTTGAAGGCGGCGAAGTCGTGCCCCTCGGCCGCGTGCGCACCTGGAAAAAGGCCATCGCCCGCCTCGAGGAGCTCGCCACCGAGCACCCGCACGCCAAGCGCATGTACATCGTCCGCGGTGTCGACGACGATGAGGCCCGCAGCTTCATCGAACGCATCCGGCCAACGCTGCCGCACACCGAATTCATCCTGTGCCAGTTTGGTCCCGTGCTTGGCGCGCACACCGGACCGCACACGCTCGCGGTCGTCTGGGTCGAACGGGACTAACATGCCGGGTGTACTCGCCGACGCTGAGAAGATTCGCAACGTGTTCGAACGCGAACTTTCGACCGGGTGCCACGACCAGTTGGTGATCGGCGGCCTCGATCGCATGCTTATCCAGATGTACGACGATGGCGATCTTCCCGGCGGCCACCCCCTGCGCACCCGCATCGACCGGATCCAGCCCGGCGGCTACCGCGGCCTCTCCGAGGAGAAGCGCGCGGCCTGGCTCAAAGAGACGATTGCCGCCCTGAAACCGACGCTTTCGGCCGTGAACACGACTCGCCAGGCGGAACGCAGCGGCCGCGCAACCCGAACATCCCGCCCGACCCCGATTCGCAGCGATGTCTCGATCCCGGACGAAGACGCGAGCGAGCCAGCCGCAACGCGCTCCGTGGCGGCGAGCGGCCGGCCCTTGAAGCTGGACGACCCGGTCTCGCGGCTCCCGGGCATCGGCGCGGCGGCCGCGGCGAAGTTCGAGAAGATCGGCGTCGAAACCGCGCGCGATGCGGTCATGCTCTTCCCCCGGCGTTTCAACGACTTCCGCGACATGCGCAAAATCCGCGACCTGCGGCCCTCATCCACGCCCCAGACGGTCGCAGGCGAGATTATCGACGTCAGCCAGACACGTTTCGGGGCGCGGGCGAAGGGCAGCGAAGCGCTTATCAACGATGGCACCGGGCTGCTCAAGGTCGCCTGGTTCAACATGCCCTACATCGCGCGCTCGCTCTCAGCCGGCGACACGATCGTCGTTTCTGGCAAGGTGCGGGTCTATCGCGGCCGCATCCAGATGGACAACCCTGAATTCGAACCGCTCGAAGCCGAACTTCTCCACACCGGCCGCCTCGTGCCGGTCTACCCGGCGACCCAGGGCCTCGGCCAGAAGACGATTCGCCGGGCCGTCAAGGTGGCGGTTGATGCACTCGCTCCGGTCATCGACGACCCGGTTCCGGGCTGGCTGCGCGAGGAGGATCGCCTCTCGCCCCTCGCCGAGGCGGTCAAGACCTATCACTACCCCGCCGAATACGAAGAAGCCGAAGAGGCTCGCCGCCGCATCGCGATTGGCGAATTCCTGGCGATTCAATCGGCCGTGCTCATGCGCCGAGCGGAATGGCAGCAGAGCACCGACGCGCCCGTGCTCTCGTTCGACGACAAGCTCGCGGGCTTCCGGGCAGCGCTCCCGTTCGAGCTGACCGGCGCCCAGGATGCGGTCCTCGGCGAGATTCTGCGCGACCTCCGCGGCCCGGTGCCGATGCTCCGCCTGCTCCAGGGCGACGTCGGCTCCGGCAAGACGATCATCGCCTTTGCGGCGGCGTTCGCCGCCGTCGCCTCGGGCTACCAGGCCGTCATCATGGCGCCGACCGAAATCCTCGCCGAACAGCACTACCGCTCGATGATGAAGCTCCTTGGCGGCGCCGAATTGAGCGCGCTCGATGGCATGCAGGTACCCTCCTGGCTCGGCCGGCCCGTGCGGGCGCTGCTCGTGACGGGGTCGCTGACGGCGACACAAAAGGGCCAGGCCCGGGGCGACGCGGCAAATGGCGGCGCCGATATCCTCATCGGCACGCACGCGCTCCTCGAAGCCGGCGTCCAGCTCCCGCGCCTCGGCCTCGCAGTCATCGATGAGCAGCACCGCTTCGGCGTCCTCCAGCGCGCGAAACTGCGCCAGAAGGGCGCGAACCCGCACCTCCTCGTCATGACCGCGACGCCAATCCCGCGAACGCTCGCCCTCACCGTCTATGGCGACCTTGAGGTCTCCACGATCGACACGCTCCCGCCCGGCCGCAAGCCGATCAGGACCCGCTGGGTCCCGCCGCCGGACCGCGACGAGGCGTACCACGTCATCCGCAAGCATCTCGATGCCGGCGAGCAGGTCTACGTCATCTGCCCGCTCGTCGAAGAGTCAGAGACGCTCGACGCAAAGTCGGCCGAAGAAGAGTACGAACGGCTGCGGCACGGACCCCTGCGCGGCTACGAGGTGGACCTCCTCCACGGGCGCATGGCCGGCAAGCAAAAAGACGACATCATGGCGAAATTCGGCCGCGGCGAAACGCAGGTGCTGGTTTCGACGAGCGTGATCGAGGTCGGGATCGACGTGCCGAACGCGACCGTCATCGTCATCGAAGGCGCCGAGCGGTTCGGACTGAGCCAGATGCACCAGTTCCGCGGGCGGGTCGGCCGCTCGGCCAAACAGAGTTTCTGCATGCTCTTCAGCACCGCCGAGGACCCCGGCCCCGAAGCGCGCGAGCGTCTCGAAGCGATGTGCGAGACCACCGACGGCTTCAAGCTCGCCGAAGTCGATCTCGTGATGCGCGGCGAAGGCGAGGCCTGGGGGCGCGTCCAGTCCGGTGCGAACACGATGCTCCGCGTCGCCCGCCTGACCGACCGCGAAATCCTCGCCCGCGCCCGCCAGATGGCCGCCCGCATCCTCGAACGCGACCCGAAACTGCAACTCCACGAGCACCGCACGCTCGCCGCGGCGGTGAAGCCCTTCCTCGAAAAAGCGACCGAAGCAAACTAATTTCGCGAGAGTGACATCCGGATTCGGAGCACGGCAGGCGGTGTCGTACCATGCCCGCGATGGCGAAGATTCAACGTGGCTACCGGTGTTCGACATGCGGCTGGGAGAGCGGCGTCTACGAGGGGCGCTGCCGCCAGTGCAGCGAATGGAACGTGCTCGAACCGTTCATGCGTACGCCGGTCGCCGGTGCGGCGGCAACCCGGGCGGCGGTCGACGTGCTCGCGGTGCCGACCTTCCTGCTCTCTGAGGTTCCCGAAGACGACAGTCCGCGGCTCATCTCCGGCATCCCCGAATTCGACCGGGTGCTCGGTGGCGGGCTCGTTCCCGGTTCGCTCGTGCTGCTAGGTGGCGAACCCGGTATCGGGAAGTCGACGCTGGCCCTGCAGGCGGCGGCCCGCCTGGCCTCGCCAACCTGCGCCGTTGCCTACATCTGCGGCGAGGAATCGCCGCGCCAGGTGCGAATGCGTGCGACTCGCCTCGGTGTGACCGCCGCGAACATCCACTTGATCGCCTCCACCGGCCTCGAAGCCGCCCTCGCGACCGCCGAATCGCTGCGCGCGGGCGTCGTGATCGTTGACTCAATCCAGATGATCACGGTGGAGGGGCTGGAATCGCGCTCTGGCGGCCCGGCCCAGCTTGCCGAAGCCGGCGCCCGCCTCGTGACCTGGGCGAAGTCCACGGGAATCGCCACGATCATGACCGGCCACGTCACGAAAACGGGCGAAATTGCGGGTCCTCGTCTCCTCGAGCACCTCGTGGACGCGGTCCTCTACTTCGAAGGCGCCGAAAGTGGCGCGCTTCGCATCCTCCGGGCGGTGAAGAACCGCTTCGGCGCGACCGATGAAGTTGGCGTATTCGAGATGACTGGCGAGGGCCTGCGCAGCATCGAAAACGCGAGCGCCGCCTTCCTCGACGCGATCGACCAGGACGCCTCGGGCTGCGCGGTCACCGCCGTCATGGAGGGCTCGCGGCCAATCGCGCTCGAAGTGCAGGCGCTCGCGGTCAATTCGCAGCTCCCGGCGCCGCGGCGAATCGCGTCCGGCCTCGATGCCTCGCGCCTCCACCTGCTGCTCGCCGTCTCCGCACGCCGCGCCGGGATCAACGCGGGCCAGATGGATGTCGTCGCGACGGTTTCCGGGGGACTCAAGCTGCGTGACGCCGGCGCGGACCTGGCCATCCTTTGCGCGCTCGCCTCCGCCATCAAGGACCGGCCAATCGAACGGGGAACGGCGTTTCTTGGCGAAGTCGCGCTCTCCGGCGTGATTCGGCCATCGCAACAGGGCCATCGGCGGCTCATCGAGCTCTCTCGCATGGGCTTCCAGCGCTGCATCGCCGCCCCGGGCACGCCCCAGGTCGATGGCATCCAGCTCATACCCGTCCGAACCGTGCGCGAGGCAGTGAACGCGGCCCTCGTCCCGAACTAACCGGATGCGAGAGTCGGGATCAGGCGCTCTTGATGCGCTCGATCTGGGGAATCGGCGTGGGGTCCTGTCCGTTGAGGATGGCAACGTAGTAGGAGACGAAGTCGCCCCAGGCTGTTGCGATAATCAGGTCGTCGAGGACGGCGGCTTCCTCGACGGTGATCGTTTCCACTGGGATTCCGAGTTCCACGAACATCGAGGTGAACGCTTCGCTTTTGCGTTGCAGCTGACCCCAGCGGTCGCCTGGGTTGAGTGCCACAAGCGCGAGCGTGTCGCGCGCGGTCTCGCCCGTGCCCAGCCCGACGATGAGGTTGTGCCCCGCCTCCGGGAAAGTGTCCGCGGCGCCGAGCATTTTGCCATTTTCGGCGAGCTGATTCTTGAATCGCTGCCCCGCCGCTGCGAGATGGCCCCCCCCGAGCACGAGTGGGATGCGTCCGCTCAGCGTCGCCGCGATCTGTTTCGGGCGATTCTCCGCGAAGGGGACGGTCGGCCCGTTTCGGGCTGCGAATCCGACGTGGGCGGCCGCCGCGCGGGCAACATCTTTTCGTTCGACCTGGAGGATGCCGGTGCGGCGCCCCAATTGGAGGAGCGGTGCCAATCCCTGCGCCATCGCGGTCCGCGGCGGAGCTTCCGACCGGAAGACGTGCAGGGCGATGCCATCGTCGACGGCTCGCTGGGCCAGTCGGCCGCCGGTCGTGACCACCCACATGGTCGCGCCGCGCTTCCAGGCGTCGTCGTATGCGGCGAGGGTCTCCTCGGTGTTGCCACTGTGCGAGGCGATGATCACGAGGGTCTGTTCGGACACGAAATTCGGCAGGACCGGCCCGCGAACGACCATCACCGGGATCGCGGCCGTCTCCTGGCATAACGTTGCGAAATAGTCGCCCGCAGTCGCAGAACCACCCATGCCGGCGATGACGACTGCAGTCACGCGATTCGAACCACTCGGAAGGCGCATGTTCTCGCAGGCATCCCACGATTGGACAAGCCCGGGGCCGGCCGCCTCGATGTTCCCGTACATCCCCGAACGATCGATCGCGTACGAGGCGGGAGCGTCGAGGTCCGTCATCCGCCGTAGCCTGCGACGGCTTTGCCCGCTTCGAGGATTGGCTTCACGAGCGCCTCATCGCGGACCTCGGTATAGATTCGCAGCAGCGGTTCGGTGCCGGAAAGGCGGAACAGGAGCCATCCTTCGTCGATGAAGAAGCGCCAGCCATCGACGCGATCGCTCGAAATGATGTCATGGCCGGCCAGCGAGGTTGGCGTGGCCGCGTCGAGGCGTGCTTTGACAGTCGCGTTCACGCCAGGTTCGAGGGCGAAATCGAGCCGTTCGTAGAAGTGCGGCCCGGTAATTTCGAACACTCGCTCGAGCAGCTTCGAGGGAGGCAGTCCCGTTCGCGCGACATAATCGAGGATATACAACCCGGCCAGCACGCCGTCGCGTTCCGGGAGGTGGCCGCGGAAGCCGTAGCCGCCGCTCTCTTCGCCGCCGATCAGGGCGTCGTGCTCGATCATCAGCGGGCCAATGTGCTTGAACCCGACCGGAGTTTCGTAATACGGAACGTCATAGTGCTTCGCGAGCAGGCGGGCCATATCCGTGGTGGTCACCGATTTCACGACGGCGCCGCGCAGCCCCCGTTCGCCAAGCAGGTAGTTCGTCAGGAGCGCGTAGGTGCGCAGCTGGTCGACATAAACACCGTTCTCATCGACAACTCCAAGACGGTCGGCGTCGCCGTCATTGGCGATACCAACGGAGTAGTCTCCTTCGGCGATGAAACGCATGAACTCACCGAGATTGCTCTCGATCGGTTCCGGCGCGCGCAGGCCAGGGAAGGCGGGGTTCCGTTCGCTGTGAATCTCGGTGACCGTGGTCGTGCCACCCTCGAGCAGCGCCGCAAAGTAGCCCGCGCCAGTGCCATACATTGGGTCGACCGCGATCTTCAGGCCGGCATTCTTGATCCCGTCGATGTCGACGAGCTTTCGCAGGCCGTCGAGGTAGCCCGGGACTGGGTCGAAGCGCTTGATCTTCGACTCGTCCGCCGCCACCTTAATGCGCGACGGGTCAGCGAGGATCGCCGGGACGCGGTCTTCGATCGCCTGCACGAATGCCGGGTCGGCACTGCCGCCGTAGTGCGGCTTGATCTTGATCCCGTTCCAGGTCGATGGATTGTGGCTGCTGGTCACGACCACGCCACCACAGGCGCCCACTTCGATGATGCGGAAGCTCAGGGCCGGCGTCGGCGAAGGCTTCGTCGCGAGTTGCACGTTAAAGCCGTTGCCGGCGAGCACTTTCGCGACCGTCAGCGCGAATTCGTCCGAGAGGAAGCGCGTGTCATAGCCGACGATCATCGGGCGGTCGGTGTTGTAGGTCTCGATGAAGTGCTCGGCGGTTGCCTGGGCACAGGCGCGGACGTTGTCGAAGGTGAAGGTGTCGCCAATGATGGCGCGCCAGCCGTCCGTGCCGAATTTGACCGGGTTTTCAGTTGGTGGCATCTACGCGACTCCCAGGTTGGATTACCGCACCGGTAACGTTTGCGCCGGCGGCTACCGTCGCCCCGTGGCCAATGACCGCGCGCTCGAGGGTCGCGCCGGTCCCGATAGTGACGCCGTCGGCGATAATCGAGTTTCGCACATTTACGTCATCGCCAATGGTCACGCGCTCCCAGAGAATTGAGCCTTCGATGACGCAATGCTTCCCGATGGAGGTGCTTGGCCCGGCGGAACTGGCGATGAGCATCGAATCGGGGGCAATCGTGCAGGCGTCCGCGAGGCCCTGGCTGCCCCGGGCGGCGAGCATCTGGTTGAGCGCGAGGTAGCGTTCCGGGGTTCCGATATCCTGCCACGGCCCTTCGAACTCGTAGCCGAAGAGCTTGCCGCGCTCCGCCAGCGACGGGAACAGCGTCTCTTCTACGCGGACGGCGCCCGGCGGAATCATGCCGGTCGCCGCTGGTTCGAAAATCCAGGCGCCAGCGTTCACCAGGTTGCTCGGCGCATGACCGAGCGGCGGCTTCTCATGGAAGCCACGGATCCAGTTTTCGTCATCGAGGACCGCGACGCCGAACTGCGAGGGGTCTTCCACCGGCGACAGCGCGAGGGTGACCAGCGCGCCCGAGGCCACGTGGGCAGCGAGCGCCTTCTGGAAATCGAACTCCATGTAGACGTCGCCATTGAAGACGACGAAGCGCTCGTTGATGCCCAGCTGTTCGACGGCGTAGCGAATTGCCCCGCCGGATTCGAGCCGCTGGCGTTCGAGGACCGTCACCAGGCGCATGCCGTGGACTTCGCCACCTGAATAGGCGTCGGCGAGGTCTTCGTTCGCGAGACCCAGGGCGAGGACGACGCGGTCGAACCCGGAGCGCCCGAGCCATTCGAACAGGTAGTCGATGGCCGGGCGATTACATACGGGGACGAGGCTCTTGTGGCGCGCAGCGGTCAGCGGTCGAAGCCGTGTTCCCTGCCCGCCAACGAGAACAATTGCGTCCATTCCTACTCCAGGCCGGCCGTGCGGCGAAGCTCAGCCGAGCGAGCAGTATCTTCCCACGGGACATCGAGGTCGATGCGCCCGAAGTGCCCGTAGGCGGCTGTCTGCTTGTAAATCGGCCGCCGCAGGTCCAGGTCGCGGATGATCGCGCCCGGGCGGAGGTCGAAATGCTTGCGAACGGCCGTGAGGATGGCCTCGTCCGAGACCTTGCCGGTGCCGAAAGTTTCGATGCCGATGGAGGTCGGGACCGCCACACCGATCGCGTACGAGAGCATGAACTCGCAGCGAGATGCGAGGCCGGCCGCGACGATCGTCTTCGCGACCCAGCGCGCGGCATAGGCGCCGGAACGGTCGACCTTGGTCGGGTCCTTGCCGCTGAACGCGCCACCGCCGTGCCGGGCGATGCCGCCGTAGGTATCGACGATGATCTTGCGGCCCGTGAGCCCGGCATCGGCGCGAGGCCCGCCGAGGACGAAGCGCCCGGACGGGTTCACGAAGATCTTCGTGTCGTTATCGACGAGTTCGGAGGGGATGATGAGGTCGATGATGTGCTTTTTTACGCCAGTTTCGATGGTCTCATTGTCGACTTCTGGTGAGTGCTGCGTGGAAATCACGACCGCCTCGATCCGCTTCGGCGTCCAGTGCTCGTCGTATTCGATCGTCACCTGGGACTTGCCATCGGGGCGTAACCAGGGCAATTCGCCGCTGCGGCGCGCTTCCGCGAGCCGCCGGGTCAGCCTGTGGGCCATGGCGATCGTGAGGGGCATCATCTCCGGCGTTTCGTTGCAGGCGTAGCCCATCATCATGCCCTGGTCGCCGGCGCCGGTGCTCAGATCGTCCATCTTCGAGACGGCGTTGCTGATGTCCGGCGACTGCTCGCTGATCGCGGTGATGACGCCGCAGGTGGCGGCATCGAAGCCGATATCGGAGGACGTGTAGCCGATTTTGCGAATGGTTTCGCGCACGATGCCCTGGATATCGACGTACGCGGAGGTCGAAATCTCGCCCGTGACGAGCACGAGGCCGTTCGTGATCGCCGTCTCGCAGGCGACGCGGGAGCGTGGGTCCTGGGTGTAGATTGCATCGAGAATCGCGTCGGAGATCTGGTCGCAGATCTTGTCAGGGTGCCCCTCGGTCACGGACTCAGAGGTAAGCAGCTTGCGTTCGGACATCGAAATCCTTCCATCACCTGTTGGCGCCTCCACTTCCTTCGGCAAAGGGTGGAGGGCCGGGAATGGCCGGGAGCGAACGTGCCCAACCCTGGGAGAGGCCAGTGCGCCAGCTGCGCGGCCCCTCGAAGGGAGGGGCGGGTAGTTCCCGCCTTTTGTTGCCCGTCGCCGGGCCGTGTCTTCTTGGCACCTTGGAGGCTTTACCAGGTTGCCGGGCGTTGCCTCGCCCTCTGGACACTCAAGCGATCATAGCAGGCGCCTCCGCAGCGTGCAGACGGACGGGGCCGCTCGCAGCCCCGCCCACACGTTTCTTGCCGCCGGCCTAGGTGCCTTCCTGCCAGCTCGTGAGGTAGCGCTTCTGCTCCTCGGTCAGGTAGTCGATGCGCACGTTCATCGCGTGCAGCTTGAGGCGCGCAATCTCCTGGTCGATTTCGTCCGGGAGCTCGTAGACCTGCTTGCTGAGCTTCGAATGGTTCAGCGCGATCCACTCAGCGCCGAGGGCCTGGTTCGCGAAAGACATGTCCATCACCGCTGCCGGGTGGCCCTCCGCCGCCGCGAGGTTCACCAGCCGCCCCTCGCCGAGGAGGAAGATCTTGCGACCGTCCTGGATGCGGAACTCTTCGACCGAAGCGCGAATCTGCCGCTTGCCTTCGGACATCGCTTCGAGCGCCTTGAGGTTAATCTCGGAGTCGAAGTGGCCGCTGTTGGCGAGAATCGCGCCGTCCTTCATCACTTCGAGGTGCGCCCGGTCGATGACGTTGCAGTCGCCGGTGAGGGTGACAAAGAAGTCGCCGATTTTCGCGGCTTCGGCCATCGGCATCACGAGGAAGCCGTCCATCACCGCTTCGAGGGCACGAACCGGGTTGACCTCGGTGATGACCACCTGGGCGCCCATGCCGCGGGCCCGGCTCGCGAGACCGCGCCCACACCAGCCGTAGCCGGCGACGACGAAGTACTTGCCCGCGATGAGCACGTTCGTTGCCCGCATGATGCCGTCGATGGTCGACTGGCCGGTGCCGTAGCGGTTGTCGAAGAGGTGCTTCGTGTCCGATTCGTTGATTGCGACGATCGGGTAGCCGAGGGCGCCATCGGCGGCCATCGCCTTGAGCCGGATGACTCCCGTCGTGGTCTCTTCGGTGCCGCCAACCACATGGGCGAGCAGGTCGCGCCGATCCTTGTGGATGACGGCGACGACATCCGCGCCATCGTCCATGGTGAGCTGCGGATTGTGCTCGAGCGCCTGGTGAATGTGCTTGTAATAGGTGTCGTTGTCTTCGCCACAGCGCGCGAACACGGAGATGCCGTACTCGGTGACGAGGGCCGCAGCCACATCGTCCTGGGTCGAAAGCGGGTTGCTGGCGCAGATGCGCACGTCGGCGCCGCCATCGCGGAGGGTAATCGCGAGGTTCGCGGTCTCGGTGGTGACGTGCAGGCAGCAGGCCATGCGAATGCCCTTGAGGGGCTGCTCGCGCTGGAAGCGGTCGCGGATGATCTTGAGGACGGGCATTTCGCGCGCCGCCCATTCGATCCGTCGCACACCCTCGGCGGCGAAGTTCAGGTTGGTGACATCATGGGGAACAGTCATTCAATAGCCTCGTTGGCGCAGCATCGCGCCCAGTTGCAACGAGCGTACCGTGACACTGGTATAACGTCTCGGTTGCGGTATGGATCCAGTAGGAATGGCGCCTATTGCGGGCGAAGTGACACGAATGCGCCGCCATATCGGCGTCCGCGTATGCCAGCGCGAAATCTGCGCGCCCACGAGCCGAACCCGGAAACGTCCTGCCGCGCCGCACTCGCCTCCACCCGCTGGCAGACTTCGGTGTAGCCGAGCCGCTCATAGGCACGCACGGCCGGCGTGTTCGCCGGGTCAACCGTGAGGACGACCGGGTTGCAGTATTCGAGCAGCGACTCGGTGACCGCACTGGTTACCAACGTCGCGTATCCCCGCCCGCGATGCAGCGGGTGCGTGAAGACATTCCCCACGACCGCGACCCGCTCCTGTTGCGAAACCACG
>JBBSKE010000019.1:0-17377 GCA_038256595.1 Tepidiformales bacterium
AACTCTCGACGCTCGTTCACTCGATTCACACGCATCTCGGAGAATGCTCTATGGAGCTGGTTCTCAAGGGTCACCGCGTCCTCACTAAAGAACAGGGCGTGTATGTCAAAGGGAAAGGGAACTGATGCGTCTCCAAGCTCCCTAACCCGATCAAGGGGTTCCAAGCGCCTAGTCATGCCAATTTTCACCATATTGTGTCCGAAGGCTCCGGCGTTGCTGATGACGTACACATACCCTGCCCTAATATTGGCTGTTCTGTAGTCGTTTTGGGCGATCGCTTCGTCGAGAGCTCCCAGCTTTGCTGCGAGCTCTGCTACTCCGTTTTCGTTTCCAGCAGCCCTGAGTGCATGAAGAGCGTTTGCCAGGTGAGCGCGCTCTTTATCCAAACGTTCGCGTTCTGCGGCGAGTTCCATCTCAACCTTCCGCTCCTCTCGTAGTCGTTCTCGCTCCTCCCGTGCACGCTCCCGTTCTTCCTGCACTTTCATGAGAAAATCAGCGGTAAGCTCTAATTCCTCAAGACGGATGCTGTGATAGTCGGGGTTCACGCGCATTTCCATCATGGCTCCGAGTTTCGCAATCGAGACAACCGAAGCATCGAGTCGCTTTTTGGCGGTGACAACATTCCCAGCTCGGAGCAAGCGGACGCAGCTGTCCGCCTCGGCATTATAAGCGCGTAGCATGAGCTTCGAGAAGTCTGAGGTCATCTTCCGGCCCTGCGCCAGCGAGTTGTTAAAGGTAAAGAGATTCGAGGCAAGGATAGCCTCTCCACGCATCACAAATTCTTTGATCCGCTGTTCGATTTGCTGAAGTCTTCCCCGATACTCTTCGGAATTTTCGAGCGGATGGTGGTACCTGTAGATACCAACTTCTTGGAGTACTCGTTCGTCGTTCAGGTCTACCAATCCATCGGCGGCAGCTGTTTGCTGCATAGCGAGCGCCTGTCGCAACTGCTCCCGTACGAACCCCAGCTCAGTCTGTAGCTGAGCGACGGTTCCTTGAAGATTTCCGAGTTCATCGGTTCTGACATCAGACGGTTGCGGTTGTAAACCTGAATCCTCGGCCACCTCGATGCGCGCGGCCGGCTGAGTCGCCTCAGCTGCCGCGGCTTCGGGAGTCGCCGGTGACAGCTCGAGTCCGGGAGCGTCGCTCCAGAATTCCCAATCAGGCGGCGAAGGCGGCCAGTTCGGGTTCGGCTTCCAACCGTCAGGCGGGGTCCATCCCGGCGGAGGTTTTGGCCAGCCAGGCGGCGAGTTGAAGGTCCGCTCAGTCAACGTCGTCCACGCACGCCCTTCGACGCATCGATCGGAACGAGATCGTAGGGGCTCTTTGAGACCAAAGCGCCGAGGTGCTGGAGCGTCGCTGTGGGTACGACGTTGGCCAGGTCGTAGCTCAGAAAGGACCGGTCAGTTGATACCGCCAAAAGGTCTGTGCGAGTCAAAAGTCCTGTTGCCGGATTCAATCCTTCGACGGCGACCTTCAGGGCGATCGTCTGAATGCGCCCGGCGCGATCAGCCTCGAAGACCTCGTGAAGGGTGCGAAGCGCGATCTGGCCAACGACGCTCGTATATCGATCCTTCATTGCCTTCAAGGTAAGTCCCGAGGGAACGATCTCGTCCTTTGTCCGCACGTATTTGTATTCTTTCACGGTCGGAAGAGCAGATGCGGCCGGCACTAAGACCGTGAGTGTCAGCTCGCGGAGCTTCGAGTTGAACGTGAAATCGTAGTCCACGGGTAGGAAGTCCGGATACACTGAATTTCCAAGTACCATAGCAATGTACTCTTGGACGGCCTCTTCGACATCGTAGTCCAGGCTCTGTATGAACGTATCAAGCGAGGCATTCGCTTCGTCTGCTTCCGCCTGCCTCGTCTGACACTCAGCATCATAGCTGCGCTGGACTTCCGCCAACTGCGAAACCCTGGCTTGTTCGACCGCCTGGTATGCCTCTTCTTGTCGCTGGCGTTCAATGGGAAGTTCCTCGACACTCTTACGCCAGTCATCGTGAAGTTTCTGGAATTCGATCTTCGATTCGGCAATTACGTCTGCATGCTTTTTGCGGCGGAGCAAATTTCCGATTCCTCGCGGCGCTTCAGGCGCCACGTAGGTAGGTTCCGTAGGTACCTCGATCGGCTCGGGCTTCGATACTGGGCGGTGCAGATCTGGCCTTGGAAATGGTGGATGCTCCGGGATCTTTCGGAGCGATTCGAGATCTACGAAGTCATCGACACCGAGGGTCGCACTGAGGATTCCATCGAGTTCCTCATTCTGACTCGCGAGTTCAGCGTTTTGTTCATCTACCTGGGCCTGCATTGCCTCTTCGTGCGCCAGCCTGGCGATTCGTTCAAACTCTTTCCGTTCGGCCGCAGTAGCTTTCGCTACTTGCGCTTGTGCACGTTCAGCGTGCCGCTGGAGTTGTTCAGACTGACGAGCGGCTGCCACATGCGCCCGATGACGCTCATTCTGTTCTCTGGCTTTCCGCCGATTGGCCTGCCGGTTCTGATGTTGTAACTCCGCGAAAAATCCTCGCCTTGCCATCTTGACGTCCTTCGGTTCCGCTAATTCCGGCACAAAGCCGTCTACTCCCCGTCGGTGCTGACATTAACCGCAGGCAAACAGCCTGTAAACTACCGCCGGCGCAGGGAGAACGTGGCCAGGCCGAGGCCGCTCGCCACCAGCACGAGCGCGGTCGCGAAGAAGGGCAGGCTCCCGGGGCCACTGGCACCGCTGCCGGTGTTCGGCGGGAGCGGCACCATCCGCGTCGGCGTGGCGGTGGCGGTTGCGGCAGAGGTCGCGCCGGCAATCGTCGGCGACGGAGTATTCGTCACTGTCGGCGTATTTGTCGGCGTTGCAGTGTCCTGGATCTTCACGGTCGGCGTTTCCGTGTGCGACGTGGTCACCGTCGCAGTCGGCGTCCGGGTGGACGTAGCTGTCGAGGTAGGCGACGGTGTCAACGTCGAAATCGTCGCGTCAACGGTCGGCGTATTCGTCTTGGTTGGCGTATTAGTGAGCGTCGGTGTGTTGACCTGGGTCGGCGTATTTGTCGGTCCAACCACGGTCACCGTCCCGGTCATCGAAGGGTGAAATTCGCAGTAATACGAGTAGCTGCCCGCAATAGAGAAGGTGTATGTGTAGCTCGAACCGGTCGGGATGCTGCCGCTCCCCCAGACCGAATCAGAGGTAACCGTGTGGACGACGCTGTCCGAATTCGCCCAGCGAACAGAATCGCCAACAGCGACGGTGATCGATGCCGGCGCGAACGCGAGGTTATCGATGTCGACCTCATGCTGGGCAGCGAAGACGCGCCCACCGCCAATCGAAAGGCCAATAAGTCCTGTGGCAAGGCCCAGTACGAGCAGGAAAACGCCGCTCAGCGTCATTCGATTCTTCATGGTTTCGCTCGCCTCCTGTCAAGAAACGGTCATCGTTTCGGAGACTATACGGCACCGGTCCACGCTGCGATCGACCGTACCGCGCCGAAACAGGAACTTCGCTGCGACACGCCGGCCTCGTAGACTGGAGCGATGAACAACGACGACCTGGTTGGCTACGTCGCGCGCGTCCAGGCCCGTACGCGCGAGGCTGCGGAATGCCTCGCGGGCGAGCACCTGGGCTACCGCCCGCGCCCCGGCGAGCACACCATCGCGGAACTCGTCCTGCACATCGCCGCCTCCCGCCGGATGAACGCAAGGAGCATTCGTGGCGAAGGCGTCCACTACCCGGGCCACAAACTGCCGGCGGGCGCGACCGTTGCAACCCTGCTCGAAGCGCTCGACCTCTCCGCCGCCGAGACATCTGCAGCCCTCGCCGCGGCGGACCTCGATCGCGAGATCGCCTCCGCCTCCGGGCCGCCCTCGGCAGGCTGGCAGCGCGTCCTCGGCGGCTTCATCGAACACGAAGTGCACCACCGCTCGCAGCTCTGCGAGTACCTCTCGGCGCTCGGCCTGGAGCCGCCGCCACTGTTCGGCCTGCACGTCGAAGACCTGCCCCGTTGAATACGGCCAGCCCCCGGAGGATGCCATGATCGACCACATCGTCTACGCCGTGCCGGACCTCGCCGCCGCCATGGACGACCTCGAACGGGACTGGGGCGTGCGCCCGGCCCCCGGCGGCAAGCACACCGGCCGCGGCTCGCACAATGCGCTGCTCTCGCTCGGCGACGGCCCCTACCTCGAACTCATCGCCGTCGACCCCGACCAGCCGGACGTGGATGTTTCGAAGCACCCGTTCCAGCTCGCCTCGCTCGAGGGCCCGGTCCTGCGCACATTCGCGGTCAAGGCGCCGGGCATCGAAGCGCGCGTCGCCCGTGCCCGGGCCGCTGGCTTCGATCCCGGCAGCCCGGAGGCGATGTCCCGCGAGACCCCGGCCGGCGACACCCTCCACTGGCAACTCACTCGCGCCGACCCGGCGAACTCTGGCGGTGGCATGCTCCCGTTCCTGATCGATTGGGGCGAAACACCGCATCCTTCGGCCACCTCGCCGAAGGGCTGCACGCTCGTTTCGCTGCGAATCGAACACCCGGGGCCCGCTGGCATCGTGGCTGCCCTTGCCGCGCTCGAAATCGATGTCCCGGTCTCCGAAGGGCCGGCTCCGGCACTCGTCGCAACGATCGACACGCCGAAGGGCCGAATCGAGATTCGCTAACCCCGCGGGTTCGATGCACTCAGGCCGGCTCGATGGTCGCCGTCAGCCCGAAACCCTCGAGCCGCTCGCGGTAGTACTCCGCGGCCTCTTTCGGGCACGAAATCACCTTCGCCTGCCCGTTTTCGTGCGCCTGCATCATGATCTCGATGGCCCGCTCCGGCGACATCGAGGGCACCGAAAGCAGCAGCGACCGGACCACATGCTCCATGCTGTTGTGGTCGTCGTTGTGGAGGATGACGTTGTACGGCGGCAGCAGCCGCTTGAGCGTCTCCTCGTCGATCTCGGGTCGAATTTCGGTCTCGGTGGCCATCGCAACGAATACCATAATCTGCCCGCCGCGAAACGCGCGAATGCCGGCTGGCAGCTACCGAGCGGCGATCATGCCCAGCGCCCAGGCCGCCCGCTCGACCGTCGGGAAGACCGCGCACCCAGCCTCGACCAGCTCGTCGCGCGTCGAATCGAGCACCTCGCGCTGCCAGTCGCTCAGGTTCTCGGTCGCCCCGAAGACCACCGCGATCGGCGTCTTCCGAGCGGCGACGAGCGCGAGCAGCCGCTGGTTCGCCTTGCGCATCCGGTCGCCCGCATCCGGCCGGCCGAGGAACCAGTCCTCGCCGATGTTCGCGATGGCGACGTCGTAATCCGTGCCGTCGAGCATCATCTCCAGCACGCCGTTCGAGGAGACGCCGCTCCCGGCGAGGATCGACTGGTCCACCGGGTTGCCGATCCAGTCCGCAAGCTGCGGGGCGCGCTCCCTGACGCGCTCGCGAACGGCATCGCTGAGCGCGACCACGTCGAAGCCGTTCTCCTCGCAGGCGTCGGCCGATTGCACCGCGCGTCCGCCGCCGCCGCCGACCACCGCGATTCGCCGGGCGGTGACGCGCGGCAGGAGCGAAAGCGCCACCAGCAGGTCGAGGAGTTGCTCCTGGGTCTTTGCTTCGTAGGCGCCCGCCTGCCTGATCGCGGTCGACCAGAGTGACGCAGCGCCGGCGAGGGCTGCCGTGTGCGACGCCGCCGAGCGCGCCCCGGCAGTGGTTCGCCCGGCCTTGTGAATCACGACCGGCTTGCGCGCCGCCGCATACTTCAGGGCATCGAAGAACGCGCGACCGTCCGGCACGCCCTCGACATACGCGCCGATGACCGTCGTCTCCGGGTCCTCGCCGAGGTAGCGCAGGAGCACGGCGGGCGTCAGGTCCTTGCCGTTGCCGTAGTTCGCAACTTTCCCCCAGCCGAGGCCGCGAGCAGCGCCTCGCACCGCGATTTCGACCGCGTTGTTGCCGCTCTGGCTGAGCACCGCGACCGAACCGTTCGAACGTGGCAGGTCCGGCCGAAACGAAACCCCCGCGCCCGGGTTGTAGAGCCCCATCCCGTTCGGCCCGAGGATTCGCACGCCCGCGGCATGCGCGCTGGCGAGGATGTCGCGCTCGAGCGTCGCCGCGCCCTCGTCGCCGGTCTCGCTGAAGCGCCCCGTGAAGAGATGGAGGAAGGGCACGCCCTTTTGCCCGCACTGGCTGACCAGCAGTGGCACCGCCTCCGCCGGGATGCAGGAGATGACGAGATCGATCTCGCCGGGGCAGTCAAGGATGGTCGGGTAGGCCTGGTAACCGGCGATTTCGCTCGCCCTGGGGTTAATCGGGTAGACCGGGCCGGCGAAGCCGAATTCGCGCATCGCCCGGACATAATCGTGCCCCGCGCTGTCGACATTGGTGGAGGCGCCCGCCACGGCAATCGCCCGCGGCGCAAAGAGTCGAGTCAGGTCGGGGGGAGTGGGTTCAGGCATGGCTCAATCCTTGATCCAAATGCGCAATAGGCCAACAGCTTCGAAGCCCAGGGCAAAATATGGCTCGCAATCTTCGGGTCGTTCGTAGCCGACCAGCGGCAGTCCGGGCGCGAACCCCGCAGCCAGCCGCGAAAGCGCCTCCACCGCTTCCGGGAGTCCCGCCGGGTCCCGCGAGAAGCAGTTGCTCAGCCCAACCGCGCCCGGCGAATGCGAAACGATGCCCCCGGCGACGATCTCGGTACCCGGTCGAGTTCGCCAGCCCCAGATCGCCACGCTCTCGTCGGCAAGCAGCGCGGGCACGAATATCGCGGCCTGGTCGACACCCTCACCGTCATCCCAGGCTCGCTCCCACTCGCGCAGACCGTTTGCGGTCGCGATTCGCGCCCAACCTGCAGGTTCCGATTCATTCCCCTGCGGTTCTAGCCAGAGCCATTGCGCCTCGAACAGCGCACGACAGCCGAGCGGCGCAAGGTCGAGCGCCGCGAAGCTGTCTTTCGCACTCCAGGGTCCATCTTCGCTCGCGAAGAGTGCTCCAAGGCGGCCGGCTCCGTCCTCACTGTCGTCCAGGGTGACCGCATTCGGGTAGTAGCGAGGGACCGCCGACGGGTGCCACCAGAGCGCCTCGTCAATCTCGCCTGGATCACCATGGGCTCCGCAGACCGAGCGGCACCACCACGCGTTGTTCAGCGCAGCTATCGATGCGCGCTCGCGGTTCCGTGAGGCAGGGGCTGGTTTGGGCTCAGGTGCAACCATACGCGCGAACTATACCAGCAGCCGCGAGCATCGCCCCCCGCACCTGTAACTTTCGCCCCGCCGGAGTACGCTGGATAGCATGGAACAGGTTCTCCCTCGCCCGCCCTGGCTGAAGGTGCGGTTCCCCGCCGGCCCGAACTTCCAGGCCATCCAGGACCTCATGCGTGGGCAGGATCTGCACACCGTCTGCGAAGAGGCGCGCTGCCCGAACATCGGCGAGTGCTGGAGTCGTGGCACCGCAACCTTCATGATCCTCGGCGACACCTGCTCCCGCTCCTGCGGCTTCTGCGCCGTGAAGACCGGCCGCCCCGGCACCCTCGACCATGGCGAACCGGCGCGTGTCGCCCTCGCCATCCAGAAGATGGGCCTGCGCCACGCCGTCATCACGAGCGTGAATCGCGACGAACTCCCCGATGGCGGCGCCCAGATCTTCGCCGAGACCATCCGCTGGACCCGCCGCCTCTCCCCTTCGACCACGATCGAAGTGCTCATTCCCGACTTCAAGGGCGACGAGCCGGCCCTCCGCACGGTCATCGACGCCCACCCGGAGATCCTCAACCACAACACCGAAACCGTGCCGCGCCTCTACCGCCAGGTTCGCCCCCAGGCCGTCTACGAACGCTCGCTCGAACTGCTGCGTCGAGCGAAGGCGCTAGACCCCGAAGGGATGACCAAGAGCGGCCTGATGGTCGGCCTCGGCGAGACCCGCGAGGAGCTCCTCCAGGTGTTCGCCGACCTCGCCGCGAACCACGTCGACATCCTCACCGTAGGGCAGTATCTCCGGCCGACGCCCGCGCATCTGCCGGTCGCGCGCTACTGGGAGCCCGCCGAATTCGTCGACCTGAAAGAGCAGGCGCTAGCGATGGGATTCCAGCACGTTGAATCCGGCCCGCTCGTTCGCAGTTCGTATCACGCGGAAGACCAGGCGGCGAGCGCCACGTTCCGCCGCAAGCCGGTCATCGAAAGCGACCTCGAGGTACCGGTTGTGCATCCCACTTATGCGGAGAATCCCTGATTGGCCCGTGCCGCACCCGACCCTAACCTCCACTGGATGCACGCGACAATGACCCCAAACCGCACCGCAATCGATAGTGATGCCCTCGGCGCATTCGCCCACGACATGAATACTCCGCTCAACGCGGTCTCCATGGTGATCGACCTTGCACGCCGGTCTGGCAACGATGGCGAACTGCTCCTCGATGAAGAGCTCACGCGGCTGCTATCGACGTCGGTCAAGGAGCTCATCCGGCTCGTCGCCGACATCCAGGATGTCACTCGCGTGGAACGCGGCATGCAGCGGATTGTGGTGGGCAAGACGACCCTCGCCGACGTCCTCTCCGCGGCCCGCGAAAGTGCCGCGCCGGAGATAACCGTTGTCGGCGAAGCGCTCGATTGCGAGGGCCCCTGGGACCGCGACCGCCTCGGCCGCATGATTGCCGACCTCGCCCGCTCGGCGAACCGTTGCGGCGCCGGCGACGGCCAGGTCGAATTCGACTGCGCCGTCGGTCCAGAAACGGTCTCCCTGATGATCTCGAGTGGCACGCCCGGGGAAGAGATTCGCAACGTCGGCTCCGATTCTGGCTGGGGCTTCTTCCGTGCTCGCGCCCTCATCCTCGCGATGGGCGGCAACGTCGAGGCCATGCGCACCGAACGCTACCTCGCGATCGACGTCACCCTCCCGCGCTAAGGTCCGGGCACTCGAACCCGGTTCGTCAGGCGCTGATGGCCGTGCTACCTTGCCCCCACTGGCAGCCCAGGCTGCACTCCCGGAGAGGTCCACCCCTTGAAACTCGGCATCCACATCTCCAACTTCACCTACGGCGTGCCCACGACCCAGCTCGCGAGCACCCTCGAGCAGATCGTCACCGGGGCCGAGGCGGCTGGCTTCGACCGGCTCTCCGTGATGGACCACTACTTCCAGATCCAGAATGTCGGCCCCGTCGAAAACGAGATGTTCGAGGCCTACAGCACCCTCGGCTTCATTGCCGCCAAGACCTCGCGGATGAAGCTCGGCGTGCTCGCGACTGGCGTTACTTACCGGAACCCCGGCTTCCTCGCCAAGCAGATCACCGGCATCGATGTGCTCTCCGGCGGGCGTGCCTGGCTCGGCATCGGCGCGGCCTGGTTCGAACGCGAACACCTCGGCCTCGGCATCCCCTTCCCGCCGCTCAAGACGCGCTTCGAAATGCTCGAAGAGGCCATCCAGATCTGCAACCAGATGTGGAGCGACGACAACGGACCCTACAACGGCAAACACTACCAGCTGGCGGAGACGCTCTGCTCGCCCCGGCCGATCCAGTCGCCACGCCCGCCGATCCTGCTCGCCGGCAGCGGCGAAAAGAAGACCTTGAAGCTCGTCGCCAGGTACGCCGACAGCTGCAACATCAGCTCCGCGAACCCGGAGGCCACCGAACGGCTGCTGGGCATCCTCGATGAGCACTGCGCCGCCGAGGGCCGCGACCCGGCCAGCATCGAGCGCACCATCGTCACCCGCTTCGATCCCGGCCCGGATGGCGGACGTGCCAGCCAGGAGATCGACCGCCTCGCGAAGTTCGCCGCGATCGGTGTCCAGGCCGCCCTCGGCAGCGTCGTCAACGCCCACGACCCGCGCGTCATGGAGCAGATGGCGACGAAAGTCATCCCCGGCGTCGCCAACCTGTAGCGTCGCGACGAGAACGTTCCTGCTCAGGACGATGATGGTTGGCGCACCGCAGATTGCCGTTTACCACGGCTTCTGGTGCGCCAGTTACCATCCGGACATGATCAGAAACCGAGTTGTCTTGCGCGGCATGCTCGCGCTGCTCCCAATACTCTTGCTCGCCGGCTGCGGTGGCGAGTCTGCGCCCGGCGAAGCGACAAAGGCTGGCGATGGCGAGTTCCGTCGAGTGACGCCCGAGGAACTTTCGACCATGCTCGAGTCGAAGGACTTCCCCCTCGTGAATGTGCATATTCCGTACGAAGGCGAGATTGCGGAAACAGATAGCTTCATCGCTTTCGACACGATCGCCGACCACCTCGACGAATTGCCTTCTGACAAGTCAGCGAGGGTCGTTCTCTACTGTCAGACCGGCCGAATGAGCACAGAGGCCGCCGGAGTACTCGTTTCGTTGGGGTACACGGACGTCTGGGAACTCGGTGGCGGGATGGTCGCCTGGGATGAGGCAGGGCTGCCCCTGCTTCTCACCCGCCGGTAGCGCATACCAACCCGGGCCGCGCATGGCAGCGTTGTCAACGCCCGCGACTCGCGCGTCATCGAGCAATGGGCTCTTCGTGGCCCATCGGTTTTCTTGTCGCGTCGATGGCACCTGCTCGGACCGCAGGTCCCGTCATAGACAACGCACCGATGCATCAATAGGATCGCGGCACGCTCAAGGACGAGTACGTTTCCAGCGCGCGCGACGGCGTGTGGGCGGATCCGTGCCTCCGAAGAGCCGGACGAGGAGTTTCGCAATGAGCCTTCGAACATTCCGGCAGCAGATGGTGCGCGGCAGCGACCGCCTTGTTGTCGCCCCGCTTGCCCTCGATGCCCTGTCCGCCGCGTTGGCGAAAAAGACCGGCTTCGACGCCATCTATCTCGGTGGTGGTGGCCTGGGCTATCTCCGCGCAGTGACCGAGGCCCTGCTCACATCATCCGAGGTGGCCGAGGCCACCCGCGCGATTACCGAGCGCGTCGACATCAATGTCATCGTCGATGGAAGCGTCGGTTTCGGGGATGCTGTGCACTCCGCCCGGGCGATCCGCCAGGTCGAGCAGGCCGGGGCGGTGGCCATCGAAATCGAAGACCAGGTCGCTCCCAAGCGCGTCCACCACCACAAAGGCGTCGAACACCTGGTCTCGACCGAGGATATGGTCGGCAAGATCAAGGCATCCTGCGACGCCCGGCGCAATTCTGACTTCGTGATCATCGTGCGCTGCAACGCGGTTGGCCACGAAGGCATGGATCGCGCGCTCGAGCGCTGCGCCGCCTACGAAGAAGCCGGCGCAGACATGCTCATGCTCTTCGCTCGAACCGACGAGGACATGGCGAAACTGACCACCCAGACGCGCGTCCCACTCGCCGCGATGTCGATTGGCGGGACCCGCCCGGACGCCGAAATGCTCGCCGCTGGCTACGCCCTGGCCGTCGACCCGATGAGCGCCACCGTAGTCTCCTTCCATGCGCTCAAGGCGGCCTACCAGGGCCTTCGCGACGGTACTGGCATCGGCATGAGCCGCGAAATGATCCTCGAGACCATCAAGGAGGTCGGCCGGACGATGGATATCGACGACCTCTACGCGGTGGAAGAAGTCACAACCGAGCGGCCACCGGTCGCTGCCGGGTAGGGCTGTCCCTCGCACTTGCCTGGCGACACGGTTCCGGGCTCGTCGTTCCCGCTCTCTGCCACGGTGTTCCGGGCGGATTCAGAACAAACCTTTGGAGGTTCAACATGGCAGGACCACTCGACGGGATACGCATCCTCGATTTCACCTGGGCACTGGCCGGGCCCTTCGGCACGATGGCCCTCTGTGACCTCGGCGCGGAAGTCTGGAAGGTCGAGGTCGTGGGACTCACCGAACCGCATCGCGGCGCCGGGCCGATGGTCGACGGCATTAACACGTACTACTTCAGCGTGAACCGGGGGAAGAAGAGCATCCTCATCGACCTCAAGTCGGCAGAGGGCCGCGAACTCGTGCTCACCCTCGCCGAGCAGGCCGACGTCCTGACGGAGAACTTCTCGCCGGGCACGATGGCGTCGCTCGGACTCGACTATGCAGCGGTTTCCGCGCGAAACCCGCGCATCGTCTACGCCTCGACCTCCGGGTTCGGGCAAACAGGTCCGTATTCGAGTCGCGGGGCCGTGGATGTCATCGTCCAGGGCATGAGCGGCGTGATGAGCATCACCGGGCACCCCGGCAATCCCCCAACCCGCGCCGGCTATTCGATCGGCGACATGGCCGGGGGCATGTTCACGGCCATCGGGGTCCTTTCAGCGCTGGTCGAACGTTCGAAAAGTGGCAAGGGCCAGTACGTCGATGTCGCGATGCTCGATTCGCAGGTCGCATTGCTCGAGAACGCCGTCATCCGCCATCTCGCGACCGGCGAAGAGCCCGGACCGATCGGCTCGCGGCATCCGCTCACAACGCCGTTCCAGGCGTTCCCAACATCCGATGGCCACCTCGTCATCGCTGGCGTCAAGGATTGGCCGCTCTTCTGTGGCCTGATCGACCGCGACGACCTGGTCGCCGACCCGCGCTTCGAGAACAACGGGCTGCGCACCAAGAACCATGCCGAGCTCGAGCCGGAACTGAACGCGGTTTTCCGGACCAAATCGACCGCAGAGTGGGTAGCAATTCTCAGCCCGGCCTGCCTGGTAGCGCCGCTCAACACCATCGCGACCATGACGAAAGACCCGCAGGTCCTCGCGCGCGAGATGATCGTCGAACTCCCATCCTGGAAGGGCCGGACCTTCCGGGCGGTCAACTCGCCGATCAAGTTGTCTCGCACCCCGGTCCACCTGACAACGGGCGCGGACCGGCCGGGCGGCCACACCCGCCAGATCCTGCGAGATGTGCTTGGCATCGACGACGAGCAGATCTCGGCCTTGAATGCGAAGGGCATCGTCAGCGAAGGAGAAACGGAATGACCGCGAACGACCGGCCACTCAAGCAACTCAACCATGTGGGCATCTATGTTCGCTCGATCGAACAGGCCGCGAAAATCTACGAGCGCCTCGGCTGCCCGGTTGAGCGAACCGTGCGATTCAACGCAGCAGCCGGAGTCGAAGTGCCGATCGCGTTCATCCCGCTCGCCGGCGGCGTCGACCTGGAGCTGATAGAGGCGCCCGGCGCGCTCGACCGGGGAGCTGAGCCGCTGCATCACATCTGCTTCGAAGTCGATGACCTCGCAGCCGAGCTGAAATCGCTCGCGGCGGACGGCATTCCTCTGGCGAACGCCGAACCACGCCCGGGTGCGGCCGCGCGGCTCATCGCCTTCCTCGAACCGGAAGCCGCGGATGGCGTGCGCATCGAGCTCGCCGAAATCTAAATTTCGCACCAAACGAGCTCCGATGCGCCAGCTCGGGGTCGGATGACTCGCCACCGAAATCTCCGCCGCAGGCCCGACGGATGCGATTCGGACCGCGTGCCCGGACCTAGACCACGCTGCCGAACAGGTCGTACTCCGCGGCTGCTTCGATGCGAACGTTGACCCGGCTGCCGGGCTCTGCACTGCCGCTCGCGAACACGAGGCCGTCGACTTCCGGCGCCTCCCGGTAAGTCCGCCCGGCGACCACGGGGTTGCCGTCTTCGTCCTCGCCGATCCCTTCGACGAGCATCGGCAGGGTTCGCCCGACGAACTTCTTCGCCTTCTTCGCAGCGATTCGCTGCTGCTGCTGCATGAACAGGTCGCGGCGCTCGTGCTTCACTTCGTCCACCACCTGGTCGGTCATGTCGAAGGCGCCGGTCCATTGCTGGAGCGAGTAGGTGAAGCAGCCGGCGTGGTCGAATTGCACCTTCTTCGCGAAATCGAGCAGCTCCTTGAACTCGGCATCGGTCTCGCCCGGGAAGCCGGCGATGAACGACGTTCGCAGCACGACATCTGGCATCGCCTTTCGCAGGTCCTCGACGAAACGGTAGACCTTGTCGATGTTGCTCGGGCGCTTCATCCGCCGGAGCACAGCCTCGCTGCCGTGCTGCAGGGGCACGTCGAGGTAGTGGACAACGTTCGGGATGGTCGCCATCGCCTCGATCAGTTGCGGCGAAACGCGGCTCGGGTAGGCGTACATCAGCCGCAGCCAGGTCTCAGGTCCGACTGCCTCGGAGAGCATCTTGAGCAGCCCCGGGAGGCCCGTGCCGACCGCCATGCCCATATCCTCGCCCCAGGCGGTACTGTCCTGGGCGACGAGCACGAGCTCCTTCGCGCCCGCTTCGACGAGCCGCTGGGCCTCGCGCACGAGCAGCCCCGCCGGCGCCGAGCGTAGCCCGCCCTTGATCTTCGGGATGACGCAGAACGTGCAGGGCGCGTCGCAGCCGTCGCTGATCTTCAGGTAGGCGCTCGGGCCGGTGACCTTCGCGTTGCTCTCGGGGATATCGAAAATCGCGTCCACATCGACGCTCAGCAGCTTTGCGACATCCTGCCACTGGCCCACGCCGAAGATGTGGTCGATTTGAGGGTGTTCCTCGCGCACCTGGCGTCCGTAAAGCTGTGTCATGCAGCCCGCGACGATGAGCGTCTGGCCCTCGCGCTTGGCGGCCGCGAGTTCGCCCACCGCAGCCATCGATTCCGCCTGGCTCTGCTCGATGAAGCCGCAGGTGTTGACGATGATCGCGTCGGCGTCCTGGTACATCGGCACCTGGATGAGGTCGCCGCCGGTCAGCATTCGTTCGAGGTGCTCCGAATCGACATCGTTCTTGGGGCAGCCGAGCGTGACAACGTGGTAGGTGCGGGGGATGGCCATGAGTGCGCCTCCAGGCGGCTACGAATGAGGATGCGGTGGGTGGGTTCGTTTTGTGGGTCTATGGGCCAGAGCAAACCGAGACGATGACCTGGGCGCCGGCTTCACGTTCCGCGCCGGCCGTCGGGGCCTGCTCGGTGACGGTGCCCTTCGTGCCCGAGCACCCTTCCTCGATGATCTCGCGAATCTTGTATCCTGCCTCGGCGATGGCGAGCCGCGCCTGGACGATGTTGAGATTCTCGACAGCGGGAATAATGCCTGGTTGAACAGCGATGCCACTGGTCGGCGTCGTCGAGCCCGTGGCGCCAGCAGCGGTCGTGCCATTGGTCTGGCCGATGCTCGCCTCCGAGGTCGGGGTCGCTTCTGGCGTGTCCGAAGCGCCGCCCATGCGCGAAATGATGAGTGCGAGCGCAATCACCGAGAAGATCACGGTCACCGCCACGCCGATGACGGTCAGGTTGCGGCGCTGCGCAGCCGGGTCACTATTCAGGTTGCGGGCGGGCACCGGGACGCCGATGTCGACGCCGATCATCGGCTCGCGCGCCACCGGGGGCGGAGGTGGCGCGGGCATGGTGCCGCCAATCTCGTATTCCCCGTGGCTCGGAGGGGTCGGCCGTAGTGGCTCCTGCGGTGCCCGGGCGGCCGGGCGCTTCGGCATCGGCGGCTCTTTGCTTCCGCTGCGGCCGGGTTTGTTCCATTGCGGCCGGGCGGCGGATTGGCCGCTGAGGGGCGTCTTCATCGTCGGTTTCTGCTGGCCTGGGGGCGTCGCCACACCCACGTTGCCACTCTGGCCACCGCGTGGACCGCCGATTACCGGAGTGGGGGCATCGTCGTCGCCGGGGAAGAGCGAGAGCATCTCCGCAGGGTCCAGCCCGAGATACTGGGAGTACGAGCGCAAAAAACCCCTTGCGTAAACTGGCGCGGGGATAATCTCGAAGTTTTCGGATTCGAGTGCCTGCAGGTAGCGGCGCGAAATGCGCGTATCCCGTTCTGCGTCTTCAACGGTTAGGCCACGAGCCTCGCGGGCCCGGACCAGCCATGTCCCAAGTTCTCCCATGTCCTTTATAGGGTAGGCGCGCGTGATGGCACGGGCGAGCGGCTATCTGACACAGTGTAATGACACCCTTTTGTCCGCCGCTATGCGCCCACGCTGCCGCGTTCTCGCGTTCGTAACCCCCGCATCATCCAGATTCGCTAACATCGGAGGGATGGCCGACTTTGCACCCTCCGTCCGCACGATGACCCTGGACGACATCCCCCGGGTGGTCGCTCTCGAAGCGCGCGCCATGAACGAAGGCTGGCACCCCGGCGCCTACGAGCACGAGCTGAAAAACAACGGCGCCGCCCGCTACATCGTCGGAGAGCACGAGGGCCAAATCATCGGCTTCGCCGGCCTCTGGCTGCAGTTCGACCAGGCCCACGTCGTCACCGTTGCGGTCGACCCAATCCACCAGCGGCAGGGCTACGGCAGCCTGCTTGTGCGCGAACTGCTGCGCATCGCCGAGGACGAAGGGATGGAGGACGCCACCCTTGAGGTACGCGATTCGAACGCGTCCGCGCGCGCACTCTACCGGAAGTTCGGGTTCTGGGAGGTGGGGGTGCGAAAGCGCTACTACCTCGACAACCACGAGGATGCCGTGATCATGACCACGAAAGCGTTCGCTGCGATGAAGACCCCGGCGCCTGGCTAGACGAGCCCGGCGGCCAGCTTCTTCAGCACCAGTTCGGCGCGCTCCAGGCGGCTCGTGATGCCCCAGGGGCCGTGGATGTTCAGGGTCATGTTGTTCCCGATGCCGCGCACACCCGGGAGCCGGCCACGAATGTCCGAGGCCAGCTCGTACTCGGCGACTTCCGCCGAAGCGAGGCCGAACGTCGCGACCAGCACTTCCATGGTCCGGTCGTTCCACTGCTCGTAGTCGATCGGGTTCGGGCCGGAGCCGCGCAGACGCCCGATGAGGTAGATCTGATGTTCGATGCGCGCTTTGGCGCGTTCAGGGTTCGCAACAGCCATACGCAGATTCTACCGGCGTCCCATTCCCATTGGCTATCTCGCCGCCGAATTAAGCGACAGCGGCCTGGCCGGGGTTCATCGCATAGGCAAGATCGCCGAGGCTGAGAAGTGCCCCAACCACTTCGCGGCGTCGCGAAACGGGCACACTCTCCAAATCATCGAGGAAACCGGCAATCCGGCGCTCGCCTTCTTCGCCCCAGTAGGTCTCGGGGCGGGCGACACCCAGCGCGTTGCTGAGGACGATATTGCCCTGCCCATCCCGGCAGGCGAGCGCGAGGGCGACGTGGTTGATGCCGTAGGGCTTCCGCATCCCACCCATCGACCCGCGGACCCACTCCATGATCTCCGAATACAGGCTCTCGGCCTCCTCTTCGGTGCGAGGGGCGGGCCAACGAGCTTCCTGGAGACCGACCCCGTCCCGGATGAGGCCTTCGACCTTCCGGCGGGCTGAAACGCGGCGAAACATGTGCATCATGCACAGGGTTTCGGCCATTCTGCCCAAATCTTGGTGTCAGCTCGGGGGACAGGGTGAGTCACTACTCGTCCCCCGGGTGACAGCCTAGGGTGTCACCTGATGTTCAGGCGAAAACGCAAGGTCCAGCTGGTCAGCGCTGTCGTTCGTTGTCGAAGGGTCCGGCGCCTGGTCCTGGCGCTGTTCGAACTCCATCGTCACCGCATCCGGGAGCACCCCTTCGAGCTCTTCCGAAAGCAGCGCGAACGATTCGCTTCCGTCCTTCGCGATAGCTGCGATCGCTGGCTCGGAG
>JBBSKE010000020.1:0-17194 GCA_038256595.1 Tepidiformales bacterium
AGCCTGGATGTGACGCCGAGTAGCTCAATCCCGCTCGACATCACCTGGGGCGACCTCGACTGCACCGGCGGACCGGCAGCAAACGACGCGCTCGCGCTGCTCAAGGTCATCGCGGGCCTGCCCGTCGCAGCGGGCACGGGCCTCTGCCCCGATGTCGCGGAGCCCGTGTATGTGACCGGATAGACGACAGTTTTCTACGTCACCCGCCGAGCGGGAGCGTTGTCCGCCGGCTGTAGGGCGCTTGTCGAGCGACGAAGGCCAGCAGTTCCGGCGTGTGGTCGTTCAGAATCCGTTCGCCTGGCGCAGACCTACGTCGGAATGTCGGTGTAATCCGAGGCGCGGGTGCGATTCTTTCGCCGCAAGCGGTCGAAGAACGAGCTGACGCGGTCGGTGGCGTGGGCCATGCGCCGTTCGAGGGTGCCGCGGAGCTTCGAGCGCGTAGAACCGACCTGGCGATAGCGCGCATAGCGGTCCTCGAGGCGCCGCTTGGGGCGTTCACGCTGGAGCGTCACCAGGTGGCGGATGATCGCGCGCTGGAGGATGCTGGCGGCCTCTCGCGGGTTCGTGTGCGCGCCTTCGCCGGGCTCCTGGACGGTCGCATCGATGATCCCGAGGCGAAGGCAGTCGTGCGAGGTGAGTCGCAGCCGTTCAGCCACTTCCGGACCGCGCCCGGGCTCGCCGTAGAGAATGGCCGCAGCATCTTCGGGCCGGACGACCGCGTAGACGGCGTTGTCGAGCATCAGCACGCGGTCGGCGGCGGCCATCGCGATCGCGGCTTCGCTGCTGCCTTCGCCGGTGATGACGGCGATAGTCGGCGTGGGCACGTTGAGCATGTCCGAGAGGCAGAGGGCGACGCGTGGGCCGAGGCCGCTCTCTTCTTCGCTGAGGCCGGGATAGGCGCCTTCGGTATCGATGAGGGTGATGACCGGGAGGCCGAATTTGCCGGCGAGGCGCATTGCCCGGCTGGCCTTGCCGAAGCCCCCGGCACGAATCCAGCCGCCATGCGGGTCGTTCGCGGCGGCGCGCACCTGGCCGACGAACATGACCGCTTCGCCACCGATAGAGCCGATGCCAGCCACCACCGAGGGGTCATCTGTGCCGCGCCGATCGCCGCGCAGTTCGAAGAAGGAGGTCGCCATCATGCGGATGAAGTCGCGGGCGCTGGGGCGACCCTCGTGGCGCGAAAGCTGGACCTGCTCCCAGGCGCCGTAGTGGCCGTGCTCAGCTGCGGGCGACTTCGCCTTGCGCGTGGGCGTGAGCGAAAAGTCGTGGAGAAGCATATCGAGCAGGCTGGCGAGCGTGTCGCGCAGCTCCGGCCGGGGAATGATGACATCCACGAGGCCGTGTTCGAGGTGCGACTCAGAGGTGTGCGCGTGCGCCGGCAGTTCCGAGCCCTCGGTCTCCTGGAGGACGCGGAGGGCGGCGTATCCGACGAGTGCGTTCGGCTCGGCGATCAGGATGTCGGCCTGGTTGGTGAAGCTCGTATAAGCCGAACCGGTCGCCGGGTCCGTGAGTATGGCGATGTGGGCGAGCCCGGCAGCGGCGTGCTTGTTCACGGCGACGGCGATGCGCGGGAGCTGCATCAGGGCGAGCAAGCCCTCCTGCATACGCGTCCCGGAGGTCGAGCTGACGGTGATGATGGGCGCCTTGCGGGCGGTCGCCTTTTCGAAGGCGCGGGCGATGCGCTCGCCGGCGACGACGCCGATCGAGCCGCCAAGGAAGGCGAATTCGAGCACGGCGATGACGACTTCGCGCCCGCCGATGAGGCCCGTGCCCGTGAGCGCGGATTCGGCGAGGCCGGTTCGGCGTTGGGCGTCGATAACCCGCTGGCGGTAGGAGCTGCGGCCGGGGAACGAAAGCGGGTCGATGGAGGTGACGCCGCGGTCGTCTTCGTGGAAGGAGCCCTGGTCGAGCAGGAGGGCGACCCGTTCGCGGGCGGTCACATGGAAGTGGAAGCCGCAATCTTCGCAGACGCGGAATCGCTGGAACATGCGGTTGGTTTCAAGGACGGAGCCACAGGAGAGGCACAGCTCCTTGACCGGCTCGGCGACCGGCTCATCCTCACTGGAGGCTCCGCGGGAACGTAACAATCGAATCTTCACAACCATAAGTGTACCAGTCCTATTCACATGCCAGTGTTAGGGAGCAACCATGTGGCCCTGCGAGCCCGGGCGGCAGGGCGGAGCGGGCCGTTCGCGGCTACAAATCATCGGCCCGCTGGGCGTTGGGCGCGATGACCGGGCGGGATTCGCCCTCTTCGCGCGGGCCCACGATGCCGTCTTCGGCGAGCATCTCGATGAGCCTCGACGCCTTGAGCGAGCCGATGTTCAGCCGCCGCTGGAACAACGACGGCGAGACGCGTGAGTGCGTCAGGGCCAGCTCGACCGCCTGGTCGTAGAGTGGGTCGTCCTCGTCGACGTCGAACTCTTCGTCGCCGCCGTTCTGGGCGATAAGCACCTCGGCGAGGAGGTCGTCGCTGGTTTCGCGTTCGAGATACTTGAAGCGGTCGTCGTTCCAGAACTGGATGAGCCGGTCGATCTCGGCGTCCGAGAGGTAAACGCCCTGGATGCGGAGCGGCTTGGAGGCGTCGGTCGGCATGTAGAGCATGTCGCCGCGGCCGAGCAGCTTCTCCGCGCCGCCGGTATCGAGAATCGTGCGCGAGTCGATCTGGGACGTGACCGCGAAGGCGATGCGCGTCGGGAAGTTCGCCTTGATGAGCCCGGTGACGACATCCACCGACGGCCGCTGAGTCGCGACGACGAGGTGGATGCCGGTCGCGCGGGCGAGCTGGGCGAGACGGCAAAGCAGCTTTTCGACTTCGAACGGGGCGACCATCATGAGGTCCGCCAGCTCGTCGATGATGACCACCCAGTAGGGAAGCTTCTTGAGGATGGTCGGCAGCTTGTTGTAGCTCTCGACGTTGCGCACGCCGAGCGAGGCGAACTTCTTGTAGCGCGCGTCCATTTCGGCGATGACCGCCTGGAGCGTGCCGACGACCTTGTCCATATCGACGATGACTTCGCTGAAGGCCATGTGGGGCATGCCGGAGTACTGCGTCAGCTCGACACGCTTCGGGTCGACCATGACGAAGCGCGCCTCTTCCGGGGTCGTGTTCATCATGATCCCGGCGATGATCGAGTTCACGCAGACACTCTTGCCGGAGCCGGTGGCGCCCGCGATGAGCAGATGCGGCATCTTCGCGAGGTCGGCGACGACGGGCTGGCCGGAGACGCCCTTGCCGAGCGCGATGGCGAGTTTCGCCTTCTTCGCGAGATCGGCGAACTCCTTCGTCTCCATCACGCCGCGCATGGTGACCACCGTGGCGCTGTCGTTCGGGACTTCGATGCCGACAATCGAGCGGCCCGGCACCGGGGCTTCGATGCGCAGCGTCGGGGCCGCGAGGGCGAGCGCGAGGTCGTTCTGGAGGGCCGTAATCTTGTTGATTCGGACCTTCGTGCGGCCGGTTTCGATACGCTCTTTACGTGGGCGGCCGTTCTCGCCGAGGAGGCTCTTGCCGGCCGGGTCCTTGAGGATTTCGTCCTTGTACTTGATTTCCCAGCCGGGCTCGACGCCGAACTGGGTGATCGTCGGGCCTTCGTTGATCTCGACCACGGAGGCATCGACGCCGAAGCTGGCGAGCGTATCGACGATGAGCTGGCCGCGGGCGGCGTTGTCGTGGCGCTTGCTCTTGCTGATCTGCGGGGGCGTGAGGATTTCGATCTCAGGGAGCTGCCAGGTCGGTTTGCCGGGATTGCGGATGACCATCGGCTCGACGATCTCGGCGTACTCCGAGTAGTCCGGTTGCACGTCCACGAGCGGCGCCGCGAGCATGATCTCGTCTTCTTCGGGGTCGTCCATGACGAAGGCGGGCTCGACGGGTTCGCGCGAATAAGCAGCGGCCGCGCCGGCGCCGATGTGCGAGCGCGGCGAGGCGGGGTCGATGCTCGGCCGAATCAGGACCGGGGTGGTCTCGTGGGCGACGGGCGACGGTGTGCGGGCGTGGGCGATGGTCGCGTAGTCGATGATCACGTCCTGGTTGTCGTGGTCGTCCTTCGGATTACGCGTGAAGATGGCGGCGACCACGCACCAGATGCCACGCAGGAAGCGGTGCGGCCAGCGCTGGTCCCAGGTGTACTTGACCGAGCGGGGCGCGTTTCGGGCGATGGATTTCGTTAGGCCCGGGGCGAGAAGGGCCATCCCAACAAGGAAGGTGCTGAACCAGGAGAGCGCACTGAGCGCACCTGCCACGATGCCATCGCCAATGTCTCCGCCGAGGGTTTGATCACGAAAACTGACGCCACCCAGCGTCCAATCAGCGTGGTTCATGCCGAGCAGGCCCCAGGCGAAGTAGGCGAAGGCGAGCGTGCCGAAGCTGCGCCGCCAGAACAGCGGCCTGTCGTAGGCCTTCGTCGCGATCGCCCAGCCAGCCATGACGCAAAGCGAGACGAGGATGAAGAGGCCGAGTCCAAAAGTCTGGGCGACCCAGTCGCGAGCGCCACTGCCGAAGGCGCCGAGATCGACGACGGCCGGCAGGATGGCGAGCGGGACAAGCGCCACCGCGACGCCAAGGACCTCGCGGCGGGCAAGTGGGCCAGTTCGAACCCGCGTCCAGAACGATGCCCGCGGCGGATGTTTGGCGCGGGACACGCGGGGGCTACGAGTGGTTCGTGCTGTCATCGCACGCTCCTCCGACTGGGTAGCGTTGCACCCCGCGTCGCTACCCGTCTATCCATCCGGGACGTTTCTAGACCTCGACAGTCACCGTCAGCACCATCGGCCTCCGGCGCGTCTCATCGTACAGGAACTTGCTGAGCGCGTCGCGGATGCGGTTATTGATGTCCCCGAATTCGGCGATATGGGCGGCCCCACCGAGCGCTTTGGCGACGACGTTCTTGCTCTTTTCGAGGAGGTCCTCCCGCTCGTCGGCATCAATGAAACCGCGCGTGAGAATCTCGGCGGGAGCGACCAGGCGGCCCGTCTGCTTGTCCACGGTGACCATCACGACGACGACGCCATCGGTCGAAAGGTGGGCCCGGTCGCGGAGGATCTGCTGGTCCACGTCGCCAATGCCGAGGCCATCAACGTAGACGTAGCTGGCGGAGACGCGCCCGGCGATCTGGGCCGACTGGCTATCGATTTCGAGCACGTCGCCATCGATCATGACGAAAGCGTTGCCCTCGGGGACACCGACGGATTCGGCGAGCTTGGCGTGGACCACGAGGTGGCGGTATTCGCCGTGAATCGGGACGAAGTACTCCGGCTGGAGCAGTGCCTGGATGATCTTGAGCTCTTCGCGCGAGGCGTGACCACGGACATGGACGTTCGCGACACGGTTGTACATGACTTCGGCGCCGAGACGGAAGAGATTGTCCACGTTGCGGTAGACGGCGGTCTCGTTTCCGGGAATAGCCGTGGCCGAGAGGACGACGGTATCGCCCTTTTCGATGGCGATGTGGCGATGATCGCCGTTCGCCATGCGCGTGAGGGCGCTGGTCGGCTCGCCCTGGCTGCCAGTGGTGATGATGACCAGCCGGTCCTTCTGGGTGTTCCGCATCTCATCGACGCCGACCATGACGCCGTTCGGGATGTTCAGGTAGCCGAGCTGGCGGGCCATGGCGACGTTGTCGATCATCGAACGGCCGGTGACGAACACTTTGCGATTCGTGAAGACGGCCGCGTCGACGACCTGCTGGACGCGCGAGATCAGCGAGGCGAAGGTCGCGATGATGACGCGGCCCTTCGTGTTCACGAGGATGTTGCGCAGGGCATCGCCGACGAGCTGCTCGCTGGGCGTGAAGCCATCGACCTCAGCGTAGGTGGAGTCGGCACAGAGGAGGAGGCAGCCTTCGGCACCGATCTGGGCGAGGCGGATGAGGTCCGTGTGCTGGTCCATCACCGGGGTGTGGTCGATCTTGAAGTCGCCAGTGTGGACGATCGGACCGTAGGGGGTGCGAATAATCAGGCCGCAGGCATCCGGGATGCTGTGGGCGACCGGGAAGAATTCGACTTCGAAGACGCCGATCTGAATCGGCTCGCCAGTCTGGGCGACGATCGTGGTGGTGCCCTCGAGGAGGCGGTGCTCCTGCAGCTTCACGCGGATGAGACCATCTGTGAGCTTCGTCGAATAGATCGGCGCCTTGAATTCGCGCAGGAGGTAGGGGAGCGCTCCGACGTGGTCTTCGTGCCCGTGGGTGAGGAAGACCGCTTTCAGCTTGCCTGGGTTTTCACGAAGGTAGGTGAAGTCGGGGATGACGAGGTCGACACCGAGCATTTCTTCTTCGGGGAACATGAGGCCGCAATCGACAGCGATCATGTCGTCGCCGTATTCGATGAGCATCATGTTGCGGCCGATATTGCTCAGGCCGCCGAGTGGGATGACTCGCAGAGGGGTTTCTGCCATGGAGGTACTTGGTTCCTTTATTCAAAAAGACGCATCTGCGCCTTTGGTGGTTGATACGTTTCTGGTTCGTCCGGCGGGTTTACTGGAGGTGCTGGATCAGCATTCAGAAAGCCGGATTGGTCTCGAAACTGGCGAGCACGCGCAAGCACGCGCGGCAGGCCACGGAAGTCATTCAGGATAGTCTCCCGGAGCGATTGCTGGTGCAATGCCGCCGCCGGGTGATACATCGGCACGAAAAATCGGCCGTCTACTTCCTTCCAACGGCCGTGTACCGCACTGATTTTGTGGGCCGGGAAGAATCGCGCCATGGAATGCCTTCCGAGCGTGACGATCACCTTTGGGTCCACGATACCAGTTTGTTCTTGCAGATAGGGCAAACATGCCTCGATCTCGTTCGGTAAAGGATCGCGATTCGCTGGCGGGCGGCATTTCAGCACGTTGCAGATGTAGACCGTTTCGCGCGAAACACCGGCAGCGGCCAGCAGTTCATCGAGAAACTTCCCGGCAGCGCCGACGAACGGCCGCCCGGCCTTGTCCTCGTTCGCGCCCGGGGCCTCGCCGATGAACATGATGTCGGCATCGATGGGGCCCTCGCCGGGGACGGCATTCGTGCGCGTCTCTGAGAGCGGACAGAGCGGGCAGGAGCGAATCGAGGCGTAGAGGGCATCGGCCTGCGCCTGGAGTTCGGGCGAAACGCTCATCTCTCGCTCCCTTCGCCCGCCTGGACGCGAAAGGAGGCGCGGGAAGTCACGCGGCGAGCTCCTTCGGCTTCTTCGGTTGCACGAGGTAGGCCAGGCCGATTCCGACGAGGTAGAGGACGACGAGCGGCCCTGCCACGAAGGTCTGCGTGATCGGGTCTGGCGTCGGCGTCACGACCGCGGCGATGATGAAGATGATCACGACCATGTAGCGCCAGAATCCGAGCACTTTGCGTGCGGTCACAACGCCGAGACGGGCGAGCAAGGCGATGACCATCGGCATCTCGAACGAAATACCGACAAGCAAGATGAGGCGCATCGTGAAGCTGAAATACGGGCCGGCCTGGATGAACTCCTGGAAGTCGTCGCCGCCAAAATCGAGCAGGAAGCCGAGCGAGGCGGGCAGTATCACGTAGTAGGCGAACGCGATGCCCAGGAGCAAGAAGAAGAGCACTCCGAACATCGCTGGGAAAATGAGCTTCTTCTCTTTTGCCGTGAGCCCCGGGAGCACGAACATCAGAATTTCGTAAATGATGATGGGCGAGGCCACCACGAGGCCGCTGTACATGCTCAGCTTCATGGAGAGGAAGAACGCCTCCGTCGCGGCGAAGGTGGCAAGCTGGAATTCCGGGTCGTGGTCCCTTGCGGGGCCAATCAGGATCTCCGCGATGTCCCGCCAGAAAACGAACGAGACAACAACCCCAACGACGAGGGCGGCCATGGCAACCATCGCGCGGTTGCGAAGCTCCTTGAGATGGTCGATAAGCGACATCTCGTCGGAGCCGGGGGGCAGATCGATCATTGAGTCTTCCGTCACGCGAAGGCTCCCACGGGGGTACTCGCGCTACAGGGGAGGGAGTGCAACGCCGGCCGAATCCTGGTGATGATCATCGTTAGAACACCAGGGGAGGCTTACCGCTCCCGGAGGACGGCGTTGATTCGGCCGATGTCACGGGGGCGGATTGGGACGCGGGGGTGCTCGGAGCCGCCGCCGATGCGCCCTCGGTGGGGAGCAGCGGCGGGAGGTCGGTCTTGATGCTTTCGTTCATCGCCTTCATTTCGGCGTTGAAAGCGCGCGACTGTTCCTGGACGGCGCCGCGCGCGTCCGTAATTTCGCCACGCACGACTTTGACCTGCTCTTCGACATAGTCGAATTCGTCCTTGAACTCGTCGCGGACGGCGCGGGCGTATTTCTGCATGGTGCGAACCGTCTTGCCGAGCTGGTAGGCCATGCCGGGCAGCCGTTCAGGGCCGACGACGACGAGCAGCAAGACGAGCACGAGTATGAGCTCTTGATAGCCGATGCCGAGGAATTCCATACAGGTGTTCCTCCGTTGCCGAGGCCCGCCGGCGGTGCGGTGAGTTCGCGGAGGCGAACCTCGGTTCGCACGGCGGCGAACCGGTAGGGCGCTCGGGGTGACCTAACCTACTTATCCTCGACCCCATGGTCTCTCAAGTAATCTACGGCATCCTGGACGGTAGCGATCTTTTCCGCGTCTTCATCCGGGATTTCGAGGCCGCCGGCATCGTCCGTGAATTCCTCTTCGAGGGACATAATGAGCTCGACGAGGTCGAGCGAGTCAGCGTTCAGATCGTCCACGAAGGACGCACTCGGAATCACTTCTTCTTCTTCAACGCCGAGTTGTTCTACCACGATAGCGCGGACTCGTTCGAAAACAGTGGCCACAGTTCAATTCTCCTGGTCGGTTTCATTAGGTTCTGGCGATGCCGGGTTTGGCGCAATGGCGGGTCCGCGGCCGGAAATTTCCTGGCTGACAGTCCGGAGCACTCCGTTGACGAAGGACGGGGAGCTTTCACCCCCGTAGCGGTGAGCGAGTTCGACCGCCTCGTTGATGACTGCCGCGACCGGTGCTGTTTCATCGGTCAGCAGTTCCCATATTGCAAGCCGCAGAATGTTCCGGTCAATGACGGCCATGTTCTCCAGCGGATAGCGCCCCGCAGCCCTCGAAATCAGGGCGTCGGAGGACTCCATGACGGCGATAGCGCCGCTCAGCATCTCGTCGGCGGCCTTGCGGGCGTCCTTGCGGTCGATGTCGCTATCTTCCTCGGCGCCCCAGGCAAGGCGGCGTTCGAGCACCTCCTCCGGGGAATGGGAAGATGTCTCGGATTCGTAGAGCGATTCGAGGACAAACTGGCGGAGCTGGCGCATGACTGCACCTTTCACGCCATCACCATCCCGCCGTCGAGATTGATGCACTGGCCGGTTATGTAGGCTGCGCCATCGCCAGCGAGGAAGGCCACCAGCGGGGCGACCTCTTCCGGGCTGGCGAACCGGCCGAGGGGCACGTTCCCCATCACCGCGGCGCGCTGCTGCTCCGTGAGGTCGGCGGTGATGTCGGTTTCGATGAACCCTGGGGCCACTGCGTTGACCGTGATCGAGCGGGAGGCCACTTCGCGGGCGACGGCACGGGTAAAGCCTATGAGCCCGGCCTTGGCGGCGGCATAGTTCGCCTGCCCGGGGTTGCCCATGACGCCGACGACGCTGCTGATGTTGATAATTCGCCCGGCTTTGGCGCGCAGGAGGGGGCGCATGGCCGCTTTCGTGACCAGGAAGGCGCCCTTGAGGTTCGTGGAGTGGACGGCGTCCCAATCGTCTTCGGACATGCGCATGAGGAGGCCGTCACGCGTGATCCCGGCGTTGTTTACGAGGATTTCGAGCGAACCGAAGCGGTCGGTGGCGGCTTTCACGATGGCGGCGGCATCACTCGCGAGGGCAACGTCCCCTTTGATGGCGAACGCGTCCGGCGCGCCCGCTTCAAGACAGGCGGCGACGGTCGCGGCGGCAGCAGCCTCGTTCGACTGGTAGTTCACGGCGACTTTCGCCCCCTGGCGAGCCAATTCGATGCAAATGGCGCGGCCGATCCCGCGGGAGCCACCGGTGACGATGGCGGGGCGATCGGCTAACGGACCATCGCTCACAGGGACACCTTCACGCTGGTCGCGTCGTTGACGTTGATGATCGTCGACTTCCGCAGCATCCGCTTGATGATCGCGGTGAGCACGCGGCCGGGGCCGAATTCGATGAAGGTCTCGACACCCTGGGCGCCGAGGTACTCAACCGTGTTGCTCCACTGCACCGGGCGGCAGACCTGGTCGACAAGTTCGTTGCGAACGGCGAGGTCGGTATCGATCGGGAGAGCCGTGCAATTGGCGATGACGGGTACGAGCGGGTCGCGAATTGCGGCCGTGGCGACCGGCTGGACCATCGCATCGGAGGCGGGGCGCATGAGCGAGGAGTGAAAAGCGCCGCTGACACTGAGGGGGATGACCTTCGCCGCGCCACGGGCCTTGGCGTAGTCGAGCGCGCGGATGACAGCCTCACGGCGGCCACCGATGACGACCTGCCCAGGGGCATTGATGTTGCAGACCTCGGCGCCAGCTTCGCGGCAGACATCTTCGCAGTCGGCGATATCGAGGCCGAGGATTGCGGCCATGGTGCCCGGCGTCTTGTCGCCGGCGGCCTGCATGACTTCGCCGCGGAAGCGAAGGAGGCGCATCGCCTCATCGAACGACATCGCGCCAGCAGCGACGAGTGCCGAATATTCGCCCAGCGAGTGCCCGGCGACGTAGGCCGGCGGAGTGAGCAGTTCGGGATTGAGTTCGGTTGCGACTTTGAGGAGCGCGAGCGAGAACAGCGCAATCGCCGGCTGGGCGTTGCGCGTCTGCTGGAGTTCGGCTTCGGGGCCTTCGAAAATGACCTTCGTCAGGGCGAACCCGAGAAGGTCATCGGCGCGGTCGAAGAGTTCCTTGGCGGAGGGGAACTGGTCATACAGATCCTTGCCCATGCCGACGGACTGAGCGCCCTGGCCGGGGAAAATGTAGGCACGGTCCTTCCGGGTATTCGGCCCGAACGCCAGGAACGGGGCCACCACAGGCGGCGTCTCCACGTCCGTGGTTATTCGTCGTCCGCTGGGACTTCCAGGACCTGCCGGTTGCGGTAGGTTCCGCAGATCGGACATGCCCGGTGCGCGAGTCGAGGGGACTTGCAGTTGAGGCAATCGACGAAATGAGGCATCTGGATGGCGAGGTGGCTCCGGCGTTTGCCCTGGGCCGACTTCGGATACTTCCGCTTGGGCAGCGGTGTCATAAGTGGACTCCTTGAAATTACTGGCCATCTGATGATTGCTTCAGCGTCGTCAGCGCGGCCCATCGGCTATCTATGGGCGTCCTGTCACAGGTGCACGCTTCCATTCCGAGGTCCTGGCCACACACGGGGCAGAGACCGGGGCAATCAGGGCGGCACAATGGCTGCATCACTGCAGTCACCTCGATATACTGCCGGACAGCTTCCGTAATGTCGATGATGTGGTCGAGGCTGATGAAGAAGCTGTCGGGTTCGGCGCGTTCGCTCGGGGTGCGCGCTCCCGTGACAACGTCGACTTGCTGAAAGAACTCCTCCTCAAATGCAACCTGTTCGGGGTATCCGAATGGCGCGAGGCAACGGCTGCAGACTGCCTCGATGATAACTGCGGCGTCCACCCGCACAAGAATCGCCCCGGGCGTCCGCACGAGCTCGACATTGCCCCGGCGGACTGGCGGGTCGGGGTCGATTTTGAACGCGCGGCTGGCGCCGACGGGCTCTCTGAGGAGGCCTGCTGCGTGGAACTCCATGGCGTCACCTCCAGCAATAGCGGAACGATCGTAGCACAGGCGAAAAGGGCCACGGCAAGCACAGGCACGAATGCTCCAGCGGTGCTCTTGGGCAGCAACGGCAGGCTCCCGCGGGGCCGATTGCGAGGGTCGCGTACAGGTTTCGTGGCAAGGCGGTGAATCGCTCGCGTGGCCGTTTATCGTGCGCTATGGTTAGGGTTGCCCGGTGGCGCAGATCTGGCACCGAATTCGCGCCGGGCATGCACGAAGCGAGGCCCGCATGAGTACTGTCCAGGATATCGTGACCCTGCAGGCATTCGACAACGAAGCATCTGCATTCAAGGCCGCACTCGCCGACGTCGAGCAACGCTTGCTCGGCGACCCCGAACTCGACGAAACACGCCGCAACTTCCAGGAGCTGCAAGCGACCGCCGCGAACCTCCGCAAGGAGCAACGCCGGATCGATGGCGAAATCGCCGGTTTGACCGCGAAAATCGACCCCGAAGAGAAGCGCCTCTACGACGGCTCCGTCTCCAACCCAAAGGAACTCTCCAATATCCAGCGCGAACTGGAGTCCTTGAAGGCCCATCGCACGACGTTCGAAGAAGAGCTGCTCGGTATTATGTCGAAGATCGACACCACCGAACGGGCAGCCGATGAGGCCAAGGCCGCCATCGCACGCCTCGAACAGCGCTGGGAAACCCAGGCCGCGGAGCTCAAGCTCGAAGCGAAGAAGCTCGAGGACGCGATCGCAACCGCCGTCCAGAAGAGCGACCGCCAGAAGGCCGAGATCCCGCCCCGCTCGCTCGCAGTCTATGAGGACCTGAAGCGGCGCAAGGGTGGCACGGCGGTGGCGAAGCTCCAGGGCGGCGTCTGCCAGAGTTGCCGAATCATGGTGCCGGAAGGCATCCGCCGCCGCGTGTTCTCGCCGGCCATGCTGACGCAGTGCCCGAGTTGCGATCGCATTCTCTCCGTGGGGTAGCCACCGTGCAGCGCCCGTCACCCATTGCGGACATCACGAACCCCGGAGCGGACGGGGCATGAATGCGGTCGGCTATTTTGTCGAGGGCGCACGGCGGAACTCCGTGAAGCGTTCGATCGCCGAGCAGAACGCCGCGTTCACCGGGTTCTGCGAAAAGCACGGCTACGAAGTCACGGGCACCTTCCTCGATACCGAAGTCGATGGCACGAACGGCGAGGGCTTTCGCCAGATGCTCAGCTTCCTCGGGCGGCCGGACCTCGGCTTCACCGTCGTCGTGGTCGATAGCATGGGCGCGCTCGGCTCGGACCTCGGCCGCGTGGCGCTGCGGATGTTGAACATCGAAGCCACCGGCGCGCAGGTCTATTCGGCCCATACCGGCAACGAAATCGCCCGCGACCTGGTCGCCACCTGGGCGGACCGTGGCGAGGGCACGCCTGTCTCCGAGCGCGTCCGATCGGCGATGCGGCGCAAGGCCGTTCGCGGCGAAGTGCTCGGGCGGCCGCCATACGGCTACCGGGTCGGCCCGCGGCGCAAACTCGACCTCATCTCCGAAGAGGCGCTGGTCGTCCGCTACATTTTCCGGCTCTACCTGCAGGACGGCCTCGGGATCCGCCGGATCGCTGGTCAACTGAACGACGAAGCCATCCCCACCCGCCGCGGCGGACGCTGGAGCATGGTCACCGTGCGCGACCTGCTCCGGAACCGCGTCTATCTCGGCACCTATACCCGCTTCGGCGTGAAAGTGCCGCAAAGTCACCCGCCGCTGGTCTCCGCCGAGGATTTTCGCCGCGTGCAGGACCGCCTCCAATCCCGCAATTCGAGTGGGACGACGCGCACAGTGACCCCCTTTCTCCTGAGCGGGCTGGTCTACTGTGGGCGCTGCGGCGCGCGCATGATTGGCGTCAGCCGCCGCCAGAGCTGGGTGACCAAGGACGGCGAAAAGCACACCGCCGCCTACCGCTACTACCAGTGCGAAAGCCGCACGAACCAGAACTCCTGCGGCTACAACACCCAGCGCACGAACGAACTCGAAGAGCGCGTGCGCGGGCAGCTCGCCGAACCGGGGCCGGGCGTGACCCGCCTGAAACGCGCCGGGAACGTCGATTCGTTCTCGTTGGACCTGCTCAGCCAGGCCGACAAGGTGGAAGCGAAGATGAAGCGCACGCGGCGCGAACTCGAGGAGATTGTCGCCGACGCCGCCCACGGGCATATCACGCTCGAAAGGATGCGCACGCTTGGCGCATCGCTCGCCGAGGAGCAGCAGGAGTACGAGGGCGAACTTTCGGCCATCCGCTCGCGGCTCGATGCCCAGCAGTCCGCGGCCGAACGCCAGCGCCACCTCGAAGCCCAGCGCGAACGGCTCGTGGCCGAATGGGACGAGATGGGCTTCGAAGAACTGCAGCGGACCATCCGCGAGGTCGTCGACCGGCTCGATGTGGACGGCACGGCGATGCAGCTCTTCATGCGCAGCTGAGGCGGCGGCGCCACCCGCCACCGACGCATCAGAACCACGACAGGCATGGAGTGGTCGTCGTGAATCGCCCAGCACATTCTCCGCCCGCAGGCCCGCTGCTCGTGAGCGGCCGCCAATCCAGGTCGGTCGCCGGACGATGGGAACTGTGCTCAGTTAGCGACGTCCCCTCCGTTCCCGTCGTGGTTCCGAAGCGAATTGGCACCCACGAATCAGAGCCACGACAGGCATGGAGTGGTCGTCGTGATTCGCCAGCACCCCCCCGCCCGCAGGCCTGCTGCTCGTGAGCGGCCACCACTGCCAGGTCGATCGCCAGCGATGATGACTTTGCTCAGGTCACGACGTCCCCTCCGTTCCCGTCGGGGTTCGGGAAAGCGTTCTCACTTGCGATTAGACACGGCGCAGGACGTGGAGCATGTACTCTCTCGGGTTGAGCGGGTTCTGGTCGGTGCGTGGCCGCTCGGGTGGCGTCCCGCGCACCGGGTGGTAGCTCCCGGGCGCGCATTCGAGCACCCCTTCGCCGCGGGTAAGCGCCGGCAACTGGATTTGCAGCGAGTGAACGCTGGCGGTCGGCAGTTCGCCTTCGATCACATAGCGCGTGCCCTGCGTCTCCTGCTCGGCGATGATGGCACGATGCTGGGCGAGGACCGGGGCGATGGCCGCGAAGGAATCCGCCGGGATTTCCAGGCGGAACTCCTCGAACGGTTCCAAAATGGCCGTCCCGGCAGCAGCGAGCGCCTCCATGACGACCAGCGGCGTGAGGCCGCGAAAGTCCTCGCCAGTGCTGGACATGCTCTTGCTGAACTTCTGGTGAGCGTGGCTCTGGCGAGGGAAATAGCCGGAGTGGGTCATCGTCACAAGGCAGCCATCGACCTGCCAGCCACGTAGACCCTGTCGCAACGTTCGCAGCACCGTCTCTTCGACCGCCTTGAAAAACGCGAGCGGCATCGTGCCCAGGACGGCGCTATCGATGCGAAAGATGATCCCCGGCTCGCCCGGAGCCGGTTCGACGCGCAGCCCGACCGTCCCGAGGAACGGGTTCGGCGGCACGCGCTTGAACTGGACCGCCTCGCCGATGCCAACCGGACGCTCGACGTGGATGACGGTGGTCTCGCGAAATTCGACGTCGAGGCCGTAGTCACTCCTGAGGGTCGCCTGGATGACCTCTTTCTGGACTTCGCCATAGAGCGAGACCGAGAACTCGCGCTGCTGGTCGTCCTGGCGGAGGTTGATGAGCGGGTCCTGTTCGGCGAGCTGGGTGAGGGCTGCGAAGAGCCGCCCTGCGTCCGCGGCGTCGAGTGGTGCGACCACCGTCTCGAGGGCTGGCCGGGCGAACGTCAGCCGCGAATCGACCCCGGTCGAATCGCCCAGGGCGTCGCCGATCTTGACCTCCGCGAGCCCGGTGATTCGCGCGATCTCCCCGGCCACGGCGGTTGGACGGCTCACGACTGATCCACGCTCGTAGACCGAGATGGCGGTGACTTTGCCTTCGCCGCCGTTCCCGAACGAGATCGAATCGCGGACCGAGAGGCTCCCGGAGCGAATCCGGGCGACCGCAACCTTCTCCCCGGCTGGGCCACGTTCGACTTTGAACACCGTGCCGGCGAGGGGCAAGTCCGCATCGCCTACCGTTGCCGGGAGGAGGGTGCGCACGCCGGCCATCAGCTCCTCGACCCCGGCGCCGGTGATGGCGGAGCCGAAGAAGACTGGGTGGACTCGCCCTCCGCGGGTCTGCCGTTCGAGGGAGCGCCGGAGCTGCCGGGGCGAGATTCCTTCGGCCCCTTCGACGAAACGGGAGAGGATGGCCGAGTCGCCATCGGCAAGGAGATCGGTCAGTCGCTGCGCGAATTCGGAGTCGCGGTCGTTCGAAGGGACGAAGGCGGCGCTGGCGGTGCCGATCGCGGTCACCGAGCCCATCGGAACGACTGCGGGCGTGAGTTTCGCCGCGATCTCCGCGAGCAGGGAGCCCTCGCGCGCGCCGGCACGGTCGATCTTGTTCACGAACAGCAGCGAGGGGATGCCCAGCCGTTCGAGCGCGCGAAAGAGGACGCGCGTCTGCGCCTGAACGCCTTCGACCGCAGAGATGACGAGGACCGCCCCATCGAGCACGCCGAGGGCACGGTCGACCTCGGCGATGAAGTCCGGGTGGCCGGGCGTATCGACCAGGTTGATGGCGGTGTCGCCGATTTCGAAGGCGACCACCGCGGCCCGGATGGTAATCCCGCGCTGCCGTTCGAGCGCGAGCGAATCGGTTTGCGTGCTGCCCGCATCGACGCTGCCAACCTCGGCGATGACGCCAGCGGAGTAGAGCATGCGTTCGGTCAGGCTAGTCTTACCGGCGTCTACATGCGCCACAATCCCCAAATTGAGTCTCTTCAATCCACACCCTGTCCTTGTTTCCGGTCGGAATCAGCTGGAAGGACGTGGGAGATTTCATTGGGGACTGCTCCTGGGGTAGTTCGCCGCTCGCGCACATATGAGCACAAATCGGCCGGGGATAGCAACCACTGGCATCGCCACGGGTATGCCGCGACAGTGGCGCGCCCGCCCGAGGGCGTGCGTGCCAGCGTGACCTGGCGCTACTGTGGCCCGCCCGGCTGCCATCGTCGCGACCGACCTGGCGACTAATCCGGTGCTGGAGCACGATGACGAGTGGCACTACGGGCCGGGCACGCATCCGCTTGGGCGCGGGTGCTTCTGTTCGCGGGCGACAGAAGTTTCGCGAATCCGCCGCGATGCGAACAGATGTGTCCTTTACGCTCGCAACACAAACGCAGGCATGGCACCATACGCGCATGCCAAAACAGGTCGCCAATGTCGCCAGTGACGATTACCTCACTGCCATCTACCGTCTCGCGCACGACGAAGGGCTGGACGCGATCGCAGTTCGCCTTGCTGATCGGCTCGACATTACCCCGCCTTCGGTGGCCGGGATGCTCAAGCGGCTCCAGCGGGACGGGCTCCAGGAGATCGACGCGCGCAAGGTGATCCGCCTGACGCCCGAGGGCCGCATCCGGGCCGAGCAGATGGTC